>NZ_SMKP01000077.1:0-45118 GCF_004349015.1 Nonomuraea diastatica | reverse complement strand
TCAGGGTCTACGCTGTGGCTCGCGGCCACCGCACGATCTTTGGTTGTCTTCACAAACTCCGAATGATCACGCGGTGGCCGTCGCCATGTGACCCGATCCTTCAAGATCGCCAAGTGTCACTGGAGTATTAGGCGGGAGGACCTCTCCGCCTCGCCGCACCCGACCAGAGCGGGTTGTCCGCCCTGGTCATATCAGGGGCCCTTCTCCGCTAGCGGCCGTCGATCATGGCAGGGGTTCGCTGCGGGGTCAGGCTTCGTCGTCGGCCAGGTCGTAGTCGTAGGGTTCGCCGCGGGCCAGCCGTTCGGCGCGCATCTGCTCGAATTCGGCGTCGGTGATCCCGGTCAGGTACTCCCACATGCTGACCAGCTGGACCTTGCCGCGGGCCAGGTCGTCCTGCAGCACGATCCGCGATGAGCGGCCCATCTCCTCTTCCTTGACCACCCACGGGTCTCTGGCTTCCCAGGGCACGCCGGCCCAGGAGGCGTTACAGCATCGCGCGCCCTGGGGCGTGCGGACGGCGCGGGCGCCCTGGAACCGCAGCACCTTGCCTCCGGGCGTCCGGCCTTAGGCCCTTTGGTAGGCCTAGCCGCCACTCAAAAGCTCACTTACTGTTATGGTATGACTACACAAAGAAACACTCCTGTTCAGGGAGATCCACAGCGCCGGCGCTGGCCCGCGCACGGCCTACGCCGCAAAAACAGCCGAAGGCTCACCCATGTCCTGACGGCCCTGGCGCTCACCGCCGTCGCAGCCGTCCTCGCGCCGACCGCGGCCTCCGCCCACCCCGCGACGCAGCACCGCACCCTGTCCAACGACTGCGTCCTGGGCACCCATACACAGACCTTTTACTCCTACGACCAGTGGTCCAAGGGCGACGCGCGGCTGTGCGCGAGCCTGCTGGGGCGCGCCGATGGCACCTACACCCTCCAGGCCACCTTCATCGGCGACTTCTACTACTACTGGGGAGCGGCCTGGTACTCCGAGGACAAGTGCATCTTCGGCTGCCACCTGTCAGGCGCCTTCTATCTGCAACGCCCCAGCGGCCCGGAGGACATCGGCCCCATCGGGACAACCCTGCAGGGCAGACACGGCACAGCCACCTACACCTTCGAGGGGCTGACCAGCGGGCACTACAGGCTGCGTGCCGGCGTGACCAAGGAAGGCGGCTACTGGCGCAACCAGGGCCAGGCCGACAGCTCCCGCATCGGCATAAACACCCTAAAGATCGACTTCGATATCCCCTGAACCAGAACCGAGCGGAAACCGGTCGCGACTCCGCAACCCCGGAGGCGCGACCGGTCAACGCCGCAGCGGCCACCGCCACCTGGCCTTGAGGTGCCCCGCCTCCTCCGGACAGCTTCCTGACGATCACTTCACGATGCGAGCTGTCGGCTCAGGTACTCGTTGTGGACCTCAAGTGGAGTCCGGTACCCATTTGCGGAATGAAGCCTGCGCCGATTATAGAAGCCCTCGATATATTTGACAACCTCGCGCCGTGCTTTAACGCGGCTGGTGAAAACCATCCCGTTAAGCCACTCGTTCTTCAACGCTCCAAAGAACGATTCTGCCAGCGCATTATCCCAGCACACCCCAGTGCGTCCAACGGATCGACGCATCCCGTACCGGACCAGATGCCGGCCGAATTCATCGCTCGTGTAGTTCGAGCCGCGGTCGGAATGGAAGACACACCCTTGCTGCATCTCGATGTTACCGGCGGCCGCGTCGATCGCGTCGCAGATGAGCGAGGTCCTGTAGTGGTCAGCCATCGCCCAGCCCACCACCATTTTGGAATGGCAGTCCATCACCGTGGCAAGATAAACGAACCCCTCCCAGGTGGGGATGTACGTGATGTCACCGACCAGCTTGGTGCCCGGCCGGTCAGCGGTGAAGTCCCGCCGCACCAGGTCCGGGATTCCCTGGTAGGAACCGTCCGGCAGAGTGGTGGCCGGCCGCCACGGCCGGTGCTGGCAAGGCCGCAGGCCCAGCTCGCGCACCAAGTTCCGGACCAGGTCGTCGCTGACCTGTTCACCCGATCGGAGCAGGGCCGCGTGGATCCGCCGATAGCCGTAGGTCTGATGGCTGTCTTCGAATAAGACCTCAATCTTTTCCTTGAGCCGTTCACGGCGTTCGGCGGTCGCCGACAGCGGCCGGCCTCGCCACTCGTAATATCCGGATCGGGACACGCCCGGCCACGAGCACATGTCCACAATGGCATAATGAGCCTTATCCGCATCGATGAGCTCGTACTTGGCAGTCACGGCTGTTCTCGGGCGAAGAAGGCCGCGGCTTTTTTCAAGAACTCGTTCTCTTCGCGCAGCTTGCGATTGCCTCGCTCCAGCGCAAGTTCCCACTCGCTCTTCTTCTCGCTCGCATCCTGCGCCGGCGCCACGTCGTCGCCCCGGGTTCGCCGATAGGTGTTTACCCAGTTTCCGAGCGTGGTGTCGTGGATGCCGAGTTCCTTGGCCACATGCGACACCGGCCGCGGGCCGTCCAGCACCATGCGGACGGCTTCGTCCTTGAACTCCTGGCTGAATCGTCGGTTACGCCCCGCCACAGCCTTCCCTTCCGGTTCTCCCTCAACCTTAGTTGGGAATGTGTCCGGAAAATCCGGGGCGCCTCAATACACCAACGTCTGCATCCTCTGGAACACCGTCTACACGGCTCGCGCGCTGGACGAAATCCGCGCCGAAGGAAAGGAAATAGCCGCCGCCGACATCGCCCGACCGTCCCCGCTGGGATTTGAGCATTTCAATTTCCTAGGCCGCTACAACTTCGCCCTGCCGGAGATCATCGGGACGGCGCCCTGCGCCCGCTGCGCACACCTCCGCCCGGCCAGTAACCCCACCGGGCCGCACCCGCTTCACACTGGCGTGGCGGGCTGCGCCTCGGCCGGCACGAGCATCCGGCGGACCTGCTCATGGGAGACCCCGGCATGCTTGCCGATCCGGCGCAGCCCCCACCCCTCGCTGCGGGCGTCCGCCATCGCCACGGCCATCGCCTGCGAGGTGACGTCATCGAGCATCGCCCGCAGCTCCGCCAGCCGCGCCAGCCGTACCGCAGGAGCCAGATCGGCGATCTCGCTGCAGAACCGGGCAACATCAGACCGCAGGAACGCCACACCCTCTGAATCCGCCACGGCGCAAGACTGGCCTGGTCAGAGACGGTGTGTCAAATCATGTGACGCTAACCCCGACTCGTCGTTCCACTAGTACTGGGAGGCCAAATCCGCCTGGCCACCTCCCGCAACTCCTCCAGTGCGCGGCGGGATTCTGCCCGCGCCTGCCGGAACAGCGCGGTGGCAGCGCCGGAGTCGTCGAGGCGATGGGCGCGGCCGAGCAGCATGCCCAGCGCGACCAGTCGCTGCTGCACGCCGTCGTGAAGGTCCCGCTCGATCCGCCGCCGCTCGTCATCGACCGCCTCCAGCACCTCCGCCCGCGTCCGCGACAACTGCTCAACCCGGCGCCGCAACACCTCCTTGTCACTGGGTGCGAGTCCCCAAACCGCCAGCCGCCGTTCCAGCGCCGCCAAGCCGATCAAGGCCTGCACCGCCAGGAAGACGACGAGGACCACGAACGCCGCCCAGGTGATGGCGTCGTACCAGCTCATCTCAGCGCGCTCGCCCGTACCGTCGGACAGCGCCCGCCAGCTCACCGCCCGCCACCCAGATCCCGACCAATACCAGAACCCCACCACCGAGCCCGCCCACGATGCCGCGCATCGCCACGTACGCCAGCGCACGCCCCCCGGCCAGATTCGGGGCGACGGTGCCGCCCAGCCAGCGATTGACACGGACTCGATCAGCCCCGGCCAGCCGCCCGGCGCCACGGAACGACCAAGGCCGGGTAGACGGCATGGCCAGCAGCGGTATCGCGATGACGACCCACGCCAGCTCGACCAAGGCCATCACCGCCCCGAGCACCAGCCCGACCATGCCACGTACTGCCGCCCACGCCACAACCATGGTCACGCACTCTAGACAGCCGTCCAGCGACAGCACATTGAAGGTTTCCACAAAGCCGGCCAACCGCGAGTGTTCTGGGTGGGCGACCCATTCCGCCGTACCGGTTCACCTCAAGCCGGGCCGTGGTGCTGGCTTGAGACGCAGACCGAGACTGTTATCACGCACAGCTACTTTGATTCTGGCCGGTCACGCCAGGCCGCACTCCGACGTCGCTCGCACCCACGTTGCGGACGGCATCCGAGGACAAGAGGCCGTCGCCTCCCGTGACGGAGAAGTCCGCTTGCCCGCCAGACGTTGTGCTCTCGCTCTGGCCGGTGACGTGGGAATCGGCCGGGACCAGGAGGCTCGTCATGGTGGATCAGCGCAAACGCCTCGTCCGCGACCTTCAGGCCGCGCACCCCGAAATGAAGCACACCGCTGCGGCACGGCTACTCGACCAGGCCGCCGCTCTACGGCCCGACGCGCCCGCCGGGTGGGCGCGGCTCGTGTGCTCCGAGGAGAAGCAGCACGACATCCGCTACTGGAAGATCGAGTCCCGGGCGGTCGGCGGTGACACCTGGGGGACCAAGTTCTCGCCCTCGTGGCAACCCGAGAACTCTCCCCGCTTCGAGAAGGCTCTGCGGGACAGCCTGGACTTCGACGGCTGGATGTATCCCGGCCTGTGGCCTGAGCGGCCCGATGCCGCCCTGCTGCTGCCGCTGTGGCGTAGTGACCGTGGCCAGCGCGAAGATACCTTGAGGCGATTCACAAGGCGGTCGGCAAGGACTACCACAGGGTGCAGGAGCTGTACGCCGCAGCCGTCGCTGACGCCCTCGACCGCGCCGGCGTCACCTGCTCGGACTGGTTCGCAAACCCCGACCTTGGCCGCCTACGCAACCCACCCCGCTAACCAAAAGATCAAGAACAGTGCTGCCACCGACGTGAGCGCCGACCCGCACGCATCAACGAAGCCAGGCGCGATGATTGTGCTCCCTTCCCTGCCCGGAGGCATCGGCAAGACCATCGCCTCCGTCGACGTCTCGGGCTTCGTCCAAAATGATCAAACCATCATCATCGACATGGACCCGTCCGTAGGTCCCACGATCGCGATGACTCTGCGGGCCGCTGGTGAGGTCCTGGACGACAACGGCTACTACGCACACGACGTCATCGACCGAGCCGAGTACGAAGAAGTCGGTGGTGGTTCCTGGGAATGCGCGGTGAACGTCGTCGGAGCCATCCGCATAGCCGCAGGGCTTAACCCCGACGACGACTACGGCGACGACTACCGCTCCCGGATCTGCGACCAGTTCGACGGCAGCATCGAGGACGATCACCTGGACGCGCACCGCCTGGCCGACGACACGATGCATGCCCTGGCCGCCCATCTCGGCGGCCCCAGCGGAGACGACATCCACCTCACCGAGGCCTGGCTCACTGCCTGGGGCGCCGAGCAGACCGTCGAACAGGTCTCTGAGGCGCTCGCTCGTGCGGCCGACATCCGGACAGCCGAGGAAGAGAGCCTCTAAAGATCACTTTGGTGGCCGCCGAAATCGGGATGGCCGGGTGCGTCGCATCTCTCCAGGGAGCCTACTTATCACTCTGACCATCATTCACGATGGTAGGGCGAGGCCGTGATCGGATGCCACGCAATCGGGAGGTCACGTAGTTCGGATAAGACCACCTCGTCAACGCCGGCTGGCTGGAGCCGTCCGGGTGGGGGCTGGGGCCGTTTCAGCGGCGCAGCGCCCGGCCGCGGGTGCGCTGTACCGGACGGCTGATCTGAACGTGCTGGCCGCGCACCCAGCAATCGACTGGGACAGCGTGCGGTCCACGCCGAAAGGCCGGCCGTCTCCCCTCGCTGCTCTCACGTCTCACCGGCGCGGTGCAGGGGCGACGCAGTGATCGAGCACCGCGGCGGACAGTGGCCGGGGTCCCCGTAGCAAACGGCGGAAATGCAACGGATTATGGCCTGACCTGCGGGTTCTCGCGTTACACGGTTCTCGTTGATCATCCCTGCTACGGGGAGACCCGGAGAAACACGTGAAGCGCTAGTCGAAGACGCGGTCGACGACGGCAGCTTGCTCGGCTGTGCCGGCGCGGAAATAGCGAGCCGAGGTGTCGAGGGAGGCGTGGCCGAGGAGGGCCTGGACCTGAGCGACGTCGGCACCGCCTTCGCGGAGCCGGGTGGCGTAGGTGTGGCGGAGCCGATGGGGGCGCAGGCCGTCACCTACACAACAACCTCACCTTCTGCGCTCGTGGCGCACTTAAACGCCAAGCTCAGCGCGGCCAGACTGATGTCCAGATCCGCGCGTCGCGACGTCGAACCGGAGACGTGGGTGAAGGCGTCGAACATGCCGGTGTGGCCGTGGACCTCCAGCAGCAGTTCGGGATAGTCGATGCGCGGCAGCATGTTCATCACCGCGTCATGGGCCGCCTCGTAGGCCTCCGGCAGCTGGGCCGCCTCCAGCTTCGATGGTTATCTAGTGTTGTCAAGCGAAGCTGCTGCTCAGCCGGTTGAAGGCTTGTCAGGCACGTAAGGCACGTAGGTAGGCAGTGGCTGCCGCGCCCAGGGCCGTGGAGAGGTGACAACTGCCTGCTTTCAGTTGGCCGCGCTGTGCTCAGCCGCCGGTTGGCAGCTTCTCTTCAGATGCCAGGCGCGATGACGTCGAGGAGTTGCTGGTGGAGGTTGGGCCTGGCGAATAGCGCAGCTCCTGTGTCGGTGCGCTGCTGGCCTGCGAGGTTGCTGAACGTGCCTCCGGCTTCTTGGACGATGGGGATCAGAGCGGCGATGTCCCAGGGGCCGGCCCCGAGGAGGAGGAAGGCGTCGAGTTGGCCGGTGGCAACGAGGAGGCCGCCGTGGCAGGTGCCGGAGCCGGTGGAGGGTTTGCGGGGCGGCGGCGCGGTGGTTTCTGCCGTGGACCAGTCGAGTGCGGGGCGGGTCCGCGCGACGTGTCCTGCCAGTTTCGCGGCGATGGCTCGCTGCGACTCGCTCAGCCTGTGCGGAGGCGGCCAGATCCCGACCGTGGCGGCGTGGGCATCGTCGTTTGGGGTGATCGCCAAGCGGTGTGAGGGCGCTCCTGGGCGAGAGGGGCAGGGGCCTGTCCATGCGCCGGCGCCCCGCGTTGCCCACCAGCGGTTGCCCAAGGCGGGCGCGGAGACCATGCCCGAGGTGATGCTGCCGCGGTCTTCGACGGCGATCAGGGTGCTCCACTCTGGTTCGCCCGCGATGAAACTCGCGGTTCCGTCGATGCCGTCGATGCCGTCGATGCCGTCGATGCCGTCGATGATCCAACGACGGGAGCCTGCTCCCTGTTCGCCGGACTCCTCGCCGACGAACGCATCGCGGGGATGCCGCCGACGGATCTCGGAACGAAGGACGTGTTCGATCTCCCGGTCGGCGTCGGTGACCGGGCTTCCGTCACTCTTTGTGCAGACGGTGAGGCTGGTTGTCGCGAGATAGCGACGTGCGAAGTCGTCTGCCAGGTCAGCCAGATGCTGGGTCAGGGCCAGGTCTGCCGCGTCCGCCATTGTCGTCGTCATTCCGTCGGATTCAGTTTCTCCTCCTGCCATCAGAACAGATGGTGTTCCCGGACATCCATGCCGTCACGATCGGTCGTCGGTCAGAAGTCCGAGGGTCTCGGGCGCTTCCCAGGCCGTCAGCTGCCGGTCAGGGTTGGTTTCCTGGTGCGCGAACTGGTTGATCAGGTCGGCGAGGCCTTGCCGGTCCTGCTCGGACAACTCCTGCAGCAGGACGGCCACCGGCTCGATCACCTGCATCGTGGCCGCAGGCGTGATGGCGTCGTCGTCGCTGAGATCCAGCCTGATGACGATCTCCGTGAGGGCTTTGGCGAGGGTTCGTTCGAGCGTGGTCATGATGGGGCTCCTGGCCGGTCGTAGGGAGGGGTGAGGTGCGTCTGGAACCATGGCCTGACGTGGTCTTGTAGATCACCGCAGGGTGGGCGAGCGTGGACAGATGTTCGTCACCCCGCAAAAATCCGATTGCTGGCTGGTGAACGCGCCAGCAAGATCGGGCCATGACTATGCATGAGTTGTCCGGATGCGTCATCGTGTCGGGGATGCCAGGGGCGGGGAAGTCGACGGTAACCGGGCTGGCCGCCCGGCTCCTGCCTCGGGCCGCTCGCCTTAAGGCCGACGACATAAACGAGATGATCCTCGGCGGCCGTGTCTGGGCCCTGGGCGAGCCTAAGGATGAGGCCGCCCGACAGGTGGAGCTATGCGACCGCAACCTGGCTGCGCTGGCAGCCAACTTCGTCGATTTCGGCTTCACCGTGCTGATGGATCAGCTTGTCGTGGACCGGGCGGAGCTGGATTTCCTGGTCGGCCTGCTGGCGCCGCGCCCGGTGCGGCTGGTCACCCTCGCGCCGGGGGTGGAGGTATGTCACAAACGCAACGCGACACGGGATCCGGAGGAGTCGTGGGAGTTCGACGGCTATCACCAGCTTGAGGCCGATCTGCGGCGGGAACTCGGTGACGTCGGCTGGTGGTTCGACACTTCCGCGCTCAGTCCCGAGGACACCGCCGAACGGCTCCTCCGGGAGGCGTCTCAGCTCCCGCCGCTGACATGACGGTGGAAGAGGGGTCGTCATGGCGCTCCTTGATGCGCTAAGAAGGCTTAACTCGTTGCCGGCTCGGTGAGCCGGGCTTCCAGGTCGGCGATCATCTGGGTGAGCAGACTGGTGTTGGGGTCTTGGGACCATCCGGCTGAAATTGAACGCTAAGCCTCTCGCCGCAGGTCCAGGGGGCGATGTGATGGTGTGGTTGCGCTGTTTGGTCTCGGTTTCGGTGTACTCACTGGTAGGTGATCGTTGATCTCCTATGGTCACGGTTTGTGTCGTTTGAGTACCTATCTGGTGAGCAGCAGGCTCGGTATCGGCGGTTCTTGGCCGATCCGTCGCCGGGGGACCTGGAGCGGTTCTTCTATCTGGATGCCGCGGCGTTGGCCGAGGTGGCGAAGAAGCGGCGCGATCACAACCGCCTGGGCTGGGCGGTGCAGTGGGGGACGGTGCGGATGCTGGGCATGTTCCTGGCCGACGCGGGAGATGTTCCGCACGTCGCTGTGGAGTTCGTGGCCGAGCAGCTGGGTGTGAGCGACCCCTCCTGTATCAAGCACTACCGGGAGCGGTTGCCGACCCAGCATGAGCACGCGCGTGAGACCGTGCTCTGCTGGGGTATCGGGAGTTCGCCGAGGCCGAGGCGGAGCTGCGTACGTTCATATCCTCGCGGGCGGCGCAGACTCGGGATTCGCGGCGGGAGCTGTTCGATCGGGCGGTGGTGTGGCTGATCGAGGGCCGGGTGCTGTTGCCGGGTATCACCACGCTGGCGCCGTTGGTCGCGAGCGTGCGGGCTGAAAGCCTGGTGGCGATCAACGACCATCTGGTGGAGCAGACGCCGCTGGGGATGCGGCGGGAGCTGCTGGACACCCTGGTCGTCCCGCACGGGAAAAAGGTCTCGCGCCTGGAGTGGATGCGGACCGCGGTGGTGAACGTGTCGGGGCTGGGGATGAAGGAGGCCTTGGGTCGGTCGGCGACGGTGTGGGCGTTCGGCGCGGGCGCGGTGGATGCGGGCGGGGTGGCGCCGGTGAAGATGGCGGAGCTTGCCGCCTACGGCATGCACGCCAAGGCCCCGAAGATCGAGCGGCTCAAGGGCAGCCGCCGGGTCGCGACGCTGCTGGCGACGATGCGGCACCTGGAAGGTGTGTCGGTCGACGACGCGTTGCTGCTGTTCGATCTGTTGATGGCGACCAAGCTGCTGGCGTGGGCCGCGATGAGGAGAAGGCGAAGCTGAAGTCGCTGCCCCGGCTGCGTAAGGCCGCGCTGCAGGCCGAGTCGGCGCTGCGGGCGGCGTTGGACACCCCGATGACCCAGCCGGACCAGTCCGAGCCGGCCGAGGACGAGTCTGAGTCTGAGCCGGTGCGGGTGACGACGGCGCCGGAGGTGATCGCGCGGATCGCGCAGGTGGTGCCGATCGAGCAGTTGGAGGCCGCCCTCGCGGTGATCAAGGAGTTTCTTCCGGCCGAGCAAGACGACGCTGATCTGGAGTGGCGGGCCGAGCTGACCAACAGGTTCGCCTCGGTGCGCGGGTTCGTGGAGCTGCTGGCCGAGACGATCCCGTGGGCCGGCACCGAGGCCGGTGCGCCGGTGATCGCGGCGTTGCGGGGCCTGCCCCGGGTGTTGGCCTACGGTAAGCACGCCAGTGCCGGGCACATCGCGGCGCACAAGGAGCTGGTGTCGGGGTCGTGGCGGCGCCTGGTATACGACAACCCCGACCTGAGCGGCAAGCAGATCGATCGGCACGCTTACACCTTCTGCGTGCTGGAGACGCTGTGGTCGGCGCTGCGCAGCAAGGACGTGTACGCGGTCGGCGCGGACAAGTCCGGAGATCCCCGAGCCAAACTCATCTCCGGTGCCCTATGGAGCGTGCACGCGCCTAGCATCTTGACCGCGCTCGGGCTGGAGGCAGACCCGGACGCTCACCTGCGTAAACTCGCGGTCGACTTGGATGAGGTGTACCGCGGCCTGGCCGACGGGCTGGAGGCCAACCCGGCGATCACGATCAAGGGCGGGAAGCTGAACCTGGCCAAGCTGGAGGCCGCGCCGCTGCCGGAGGCGTATGAGGCGGCGCACCAGGCGGTGAAGGCGATGCTGCCGCGCATCGACTACCCGGAGCTGCTCTTGGAGGTGCACGGTCATACGGGCATGTTCGACGCTTTCGAGCACATCTCCGGGTCGACGTCGCGGCGGGCTGATCTGGACATCAGCCTGGCCGCGCTGATGGTGGCTCGCTCCTGCAATGTCGGGTTGAAGCCGGTGGTCAAGCTCGGCGATCCCGCGCTGAGCCTGCATCGGCTGATCGGGGTGGAGAAGGGATACTTCCAGCACGAGGGCATGGGCGCGGCATCGGGCCGGTTGATCGCCAAGCAGGCCGACATCGATATCGCCCGCGAGGACTGGGGTGGCGGGCTGGTGGCCTCCGCTGACGGGCTGCGGTTCGTGGTGCCGGTCCGTTCCTTGTATGGGCGACCGAATCCGCACTACTTCGGCCAATCCAAGCGCTCCAGGGGCGCCACCGGGTTGGCGGTGGTGTCGGACCGGGTGATGGGCTTGGGTGGGTTGCTGGTGCCCGGCACGATGCGCGACTCGCTGTTCATCTTGGACGCTCTGCACCGCTTGGACGACAAGGAGCAGCCGGAGATCCTCACCACCGATACCGCGTCGTACTCCGACATTGTGTTCGGTCTGTTCGCGATTTGCGGCTATCAGTTCGCGCCCCGCATCGCCGACATCTCCGATGCCCAGCAGTGGTGGATCGACCCCGCTGACGTCGGCCTGGCCGACAGGCGCTCCTCACCGTCGGCAGGCGGATACGGCCGGTTGAACGAGCTGAACCTGCGGCGGGTGAACATCGCGGCGATCAAGCAGCATTGGCCGGACATGCTGCAGGTCGCCGGGTCGCTGGTCACCAACCAGGTGCGGGCCTACGTCTGATCCGGATGATGATGGCCGAGGGCCGCATCACCAGCCTGGGGCGAGCGTTCGCGCACTACGGGCGGATCTTCAAGTCGATGCACCTGCTGCATGTGGCCCACCTGGAGGACTACCGGCGGATGATGGGCGCCCAGCTGAATGTCGGCGAAGGCCGCAACGGGCTGGCCCGGGCGGTGTTCTTCGGCAACCTGGGCCAGCTGAAGCGCGGCTACGAGCACGGCATGGAAGACCAGCTCGGCGCTCTCGGCCTAGGGTTGAACGCGATCGTCTACTGGAACTCGCTCTACATCGACGCCGCGGTGAAGAAACTCGCGGCTGGCGGCATGAAGATCAGTCCGGAGATCAGGGCCCACCTGTCCCCGCTGCAGTGGGAGCACATCAACTTCGTGGGCTCCTACCCGTTCAACCGGCCCGAACTTTCCGGCCGGTTGCGTGACCTGCGTGACCCCGCCGATGCCGACGACGATCCGGAGCAATGACGAGGAGACAGATCCCCACACTCGTGTTCCGCCGAGCAGATCACGGCGCCCGTTCAGAGGCTGACTGAGGGTGAATCCTTCTTACTGTTCGCTCATGCGAGCAGGGCAAGGACACGTTCTGCTTGCTGTTGCAGGGCGCTGGCGGGGTTGCGGGAGGCGAAGGGTCCGCCGGGGCCGAGCATGAGGAACCAGGTAGGAAGCCGCCGTCCGGACGGCGGCCGGGCACGGCTGCAATGCCCCGGCCGGCTCCGTATCTGCGCCTACCGGGAGGCCCCTGCCCGTTCAGGCGGGTGGCCGCAGAAAGCGGTGACCGCTGAGGCTTCCGCGTCGACCAGGGCCTGGATCTGCGACGACAGGGGTTCGAACGCGTCCACCTGGACAACACGGCCGGCATCGCGGCGGGCCCACGTTCCGATGGCCAGGCCATTCGCGACAACTGTGGGACGGATGATGCCGCCGCCCGGCCAGACCCGGCCTTGGTGAGCGGCGGGAACGGACAACTCTCGGCCGCGGTAGCCGACGAGGTAGTTGTCGTAGGCAGGCAGCATCCGCACATCAAGGGTGCCGGGGCTGTCCCGAAGTTCCTCCATGCGCTCGGTCGGCACGCTCAGCGCGCCGTACTCGGTGATCGAGCCGGTTTGCGCCAGCGTCTTCCAGGCCCTGCGGGCCAGGGTGGCCGGCAGACCCGACCAGGTGGCGAAGTCGTCCACCCCTACGGGCGCATGGGCGCGAACGTAGCGGCGGGCGAGCTCGGCGACGGCCGTGTCCTCCTCCCGCCGGGAGTCCCCGGCGCCGGCCGGCAGCCAGTCGTCGAGCAGGACATACGTGGCCTTTTCGCCGCGCCGAGGACCGTGGCAGAGGACTCCGGTGAGTGCCGCGTGGCGGATCAGGTGGAACGGCGCCTGCCCGTCCGGCTGAACGCCGACAGTGGCCAGGTGCTCTGTCAGTTCGGGCCGGGTGAGCGGTCCGTGCGTGGCGAGGACGCGCCGGATGAGACGGTCGCATCGCTGGCGTAGGTCGTCGTCCAGGCCGAGCTGGTGGTAGCGGCGGCTGGTTGCGGCGAGGATGCGGGGAGCGAGCAGCCGCAGCACCCGGCGGGCATCCGAGCTGGCGATGGTGTGCAGGGTGCCCCGCATGAACCAGCCGCGCACGATGCTCCGCTCGTCCTCGTACGCCGCGCGGATGCCGGCGCCCGTGATGTCCCGCCCGCGCACCCGGATGCCCAGGTCGGCGGCCATGGCATCCTGGGCCTGGATGGCGAAGACCCGGCGGACGACCGCCGCGGCGGAGGCTTCCCGCACTCCGTCGGCCAGGGCCTGCGCGCGGGCCCGCAGCCCGCGGACGCTCTCGCGGTCAAGCATGGGCTTGTACATCAGTCTCGGTCAGGAGACGGCCGTGTGGAGGATGTCGGCGAGCTCGGCAGGTGCCGACAGCATTGGCCAGTGCCCGGTGGACAGGTCGAAGCGCCGCCACGGCGCGTGGTTGAGGAAGGCCAGCATCGGCACCCCGCTGTCCAGCAGGCCCTGGAAGTTGCGGCAGGCGACCAGGACACGGTCCACACCGGGGCCGGGCTCGACCGGACCGGCCAACCGCTGGGTGTAGGTGCCGAAGGGCTGAGGGGTGGCACGTGCGCTCAGCACGTCCCGCCGGTCCTCATCGAGGCCGTCGAGGCTGTTGGACAGGCCCAGGATCTCGAAAGGCGGCATCGGGAGCCGGCAGCCGTCGCCGTGGGCCGCGACCTGCTGGCTCAGCTGGTCCGCTGCCTCCGGCGGCATGAGGTCGAGCATGCACATGCCTGCGGCAAACGGGGCGCTGTCCACATAGACCACGCGCTCTAGCCGGTCGCCGAGTCGCCCGGCTGCCCCGGTGACGGGGGCGGCCGCGTAGCTGTGGGCGACCAGGGTGACGTCGCGCAGATCGTTCTTCTCGACGAAGTCGGTGATGTCCGCGATGTGCGTGTCCAGGTCCGTCTGGGGCCCGCCCTCCTTAGCGCGCTCGGCCAGGCCGGTCAGTGTCAGCGCCAGCGCCGTGTGGCCGTGCTCCTGCAGCGCGTCGGTGGTGTCTTGCCAGGCCCACGCGCCGAGCCAGGCGCCGGGAACGAGTACGAAGGTGGTCATGTGATCTCCCTGAAGTGAGGTGCTGCGGGGAGCGTAGTGTGGATACAGGACAGAATCAGCCCTGAAATGTCGAGTGATCCGTGTCACATCCCCTGACCCGTGTGCTAACCCTGCTGGAACTGCTCCAGTCGAACGCCGGGCTCACCGGGAGTGAGCTGGCCGACCGGCTGGACACCGATGTCCGTACGGTCCGCCGCTACGTTGCCCACCTGCGCGACCTGGGCATCCCCGTGGAGGCCGAGCGCGGTCGCTATGGCGGCTACCGGCTGGCCCGTGGCTACCGGATGCCGCCCCTGGTGCTCACCAATGACGAGGCCCTCGCCGTCGTCCTCGGACTCCTTGCGGCCGAACGGCTCGGGATGGGTACGACGGTGCTGGCCGGCGCGGGCGCCCGCGCCAAGATCGAGAGGGTGCTTCCGCAGGCCCTGCGGGAACCGCTCGCCGCCATGCGGGAGACTCTGTACTTCACCGCCAATGCTGTGAGCGCGCAGGCACCCGGGAGCGGTGTCCTGCTGGCCCTGGCCCAGGCCTCGCGTGCCAAGACGACCGTTGGCATCGCCTACCTGTCCTGGCGGCTGGACCAGACCGAGCGCGACATCGACCCCTATGGCGTGGTCTTCCATACCGGCCGCTGGTATCTCGTCGGCCACGACCACCTCCGCGACGACCTGCGGACCTTCCGTATCGACCGCATCGCCTCCATCACCCCCCGCCCACAGACCTTCGCCACCCCTGATGGCTTCGACCCGGTCGCCCACCTCACTGCGACCCTCGCCCAGGGGCCTTACCGCTGGCAGGTCGAGGTGACGATCCACGGCCCTCTCGACGAGATCGCCCGAAGGCTGCCGCACACGGCTGTCACGCTCACCGCTCAACCCGTCGGCGTGCTGATGCAGGCACGGGCGGAACGCCTTGACGGCATGGCACACCTGCTCGCCTCGCTCGAGTGGCCCTTCACCATCCACAGCCCAGACGAACTCCGCCAAGCCCTCAAGGACCTGGCGGGTCAACTCGCTGCCGCCGCCGAACGACAGCCGGGAACCCTGCTGCGGTAAATGCCGGATTTACCGCGGCAACCCCATGTTCGCCGTCATACTGACCTGGAGCACCTCCCTCGACAACTGGGAGTGAGGTGTACGCATTTACTGCGGCAGAGGCGGGGATCCAGATCATGAGCGCCAGCACCGCCGACGTGATCCCCCTCGGTTAAGACCGCCCCCAGATCTACGGCGAGGCAGTGGAGGCCTATCTGCGCTCGGCCGGGATCGGCGAGTCATCCCAGCGGATCTACCGCATCTCGTTGACCACCTGGGCCTGGCTCGCCTGCGGACAGCAACCGCCCCTCGGCAAGTACCGCCGCGGCGCCCAGGTGCCGACGGTCTGGTTCGCGGCTGCCGCCGATCCGGCGACCGCTGATCTCCTCGCCGCGGCTTTCGTCGAGCGAGCCCGCCTGGTGGACGCCGACACCGTCAACCGCGAGCTGTCGATCATGAAGGCCGCCATCGGCTGGTGGCGCGCTCGCGGCTGGCTCGCAGCCAACCCCATCGCCGGCATCGAACGACGGCCCGCTCCGCCCGACCGGACCAAGGCCCTGTCCCGCGACCAGCTCGCCGCCCTGTCCGACCTCAAGGCCGGCATCCGAGAGAAGACCCTCTGGAAGATGCTGTACGAGACATGCGCCCGGGCACAGGAGATCCTCACCCTCGACATCGCCGACCTCCTACCGGCCGACAAGCGCGCCCGGATCATCTCCAAAGGCGGCGCGACCGACTGGGTGCACTGGCAATCAGGCACCGCCCAGCTGCTGCCCCGCCTGCTCAAGGGCCGCACTCGAGGCCCGGTCTTCCTCACCGACCGCAAAGCGCCCGCCCGCACCCCGACCACCGACGTATGCAAGATCACTGGACGTGGACGGCTGTCCTACCGGCGCGCCGCCGAGCTGTTCGAGACGCTCACCCGGCCCCTGGCCCACCCCGGAATCATCGACGCAGCCGAACTCGAACTGCGCGGCGGCTGGACGCTGCACCAGCTCCGACACTCCGCGCTCACCCACGAAGCAGAGGACGGCACCAACACGCCCACCCTGCTCGCCCGATCCCGGCACGCCTCCGTCCGGTCCCTGGCACGCTACGCCCGCCCCGGCGTCGACGCCGTCGCCGACCACGTGGCCAGCCGTGACCCCGCCGCCCGCCGCCGATCCATCTGAGCGGCCAAGATCAACGCAGCTCCTCGGTGATCACCCACCCTCGGTTACGGCTCATCCGGGTGAGCTGCCGGCGCAGGTCAGCGATGCGATCCCGGGCGTCGGGCCCAGCAATCCCGATCGTGATGCGCTCGTCAGTGGCGTGGTAGCTGGTTCGCCGGTCACCCGCGGCCACGCGGCACGCCGCGTTGATGCTGGCGCGCAACCGGATGACCGTGCGGGGATCGTCTTTGCCGCCGAAACCCTCGATCGTCAGACAGGAGAACAGCGGCACGCGCTGGAGGCTGTCGCGGCGCTCCGTGGTGCGCTGCTCATCTTGATCAGCGCGCAGAGCGCTGAGGATCTTGTCGCGCTCGGTTGAGCTGATCGGCCTGCGGCCCAGCCAATCGGGCCAGCCATCCGGGCGGGTCGGCACCACGCGGACCGGCTCATACGGCGCCACCGGCGCGCTCGCCTTAGCGGGCTGGTCGGTGGAATCGGCGGCCGTGCTGTCACTCACCTGGCTCCTCGTGATGTATCCCGCCATGAGCGGCGATCTCTCCCCGAGAGTACTGGTGGAATCCACTCCACGATCTACGAACTGGACCGATTCGCGACACCATCAGTACAGCTGGCCGCCGGACATGCCAGCGGAGCTCTACATGGCCTTGAGCTGCGGCGGAAGGCTTAGCGTTCAATTCCAACCGGATGGTCCCAAGACCCCGTGTTCTCGCGCCGGACCGCCTGCGGGCCGACCACCTCGAGGCCGGCGACCTTGGTGATGCACTCGTCGGCGGCCTGGGCCATGGTGGCGAACTCCGTGCGGGCGATCGAATGGGGGTTGGCGGCCTCGAAGGTGGTGGCGCGGTGCATGTCCTTGACCGACGTCATCGCCGCGCGGGCGGCGGACATGGCGTCGCGGGCGCTGAACTCGTCGCCGTGGCCGGAGCGCATGTAGCGGATGGTCCAGACCCGGCGCCGGGCGGGGTCGCGCCGGGCGGGGTCGGCTGAGGGCTGGAACCGTTCCAGGCGGTCGCCCCGATTGGCCGCGATCACCCGGACGACCCGAACGGCCCGCCGCAGCCGGCAACCGTCAGGGATCTTGACGCCGGCGGCGATGTCGGCGTAGCTGACCTCGCGCCCGTGGTTGCAGCGCAGCCAGATCATCACGTCCGCGACGTCCTTCTCGGCCTGTGTGAAGCCCATCGCGTCGCGCTGTGAGGTGCGCCGGGAGGTCTGCCGGCCGCTCATAGCAGCCCGCCGTTCCCGTCCAGGAACGCCGCCAGCGCGGCATCGTCCAGGGCTGAGCCGGTGGCCATGTCACGGACGGCGGCGATGGCCGCCTCAGCGCTTATCTTGGCAGAGCTCGGCGATGGCCTCAGCGCGGTCGACGGTGTACTGGTTCCGCTGCTTGTGCAGCAGAACCAGCGCTCGTGAGGCGGCCATGCGGATCTCGGCGATGGCGTTGAAGATGTGCGCCGGTGGATGGGGTCGAAGTACAGCTGTTGGATGTCCAGCTCCGGAGCCCTTGGCATGGCGGAGTTGGGGACCGCGTTGTGCAGCATCTCGATCTTCTCGTATTGGGAGGTGCGGTACACGGTCTGGGTCGCCGTCATCACCGCGTCGACGGGCGTCGTTGTCCACGAGCAGGTCGGGGTCGAAACCATCGCTACAGGAGGATCCACACGTCCGCTGGGGACTGGCCATCCAGGACGTCGCTGGCCACATCCATGCGGCCCTGCGCAGGCAGATGGGCGAGCAGATCGGACGCTGAGAGGGGCCAGCGCGCGAAACGCCTAGGGTGCAGCTCTCTTTCAGTGAGTGTCTGAGCTGGGCGGTTGTGGTCTGGGCCGTTGGCCGGGTCCATCCGCTGGACAGGGGCCTGTTGCCCTCGGTGGACGAGTGCTGCGCATCAAGCGGCTGCGGTCCGTGAGGCATCCCTGGCAAGATCATCTGGTATGTATGGCTCTTACTACTGGACGCACCCGCGCTTTTCCGGCCAGCGGCTGACAGCTGCCTGCGAGGCCCTCCAAGCCGACATCGCAGAATCTTGGACGGGTCCGCTAGATCCGTTCCTCACCCTCCTGAGGAGCGGTGACCAAGCCGCGGTCGGAATCGCACTGGATGTGTATCAGCGGTCCGGCGCGCTCAGCCGGTTCGGGGGAGAACCGCTGTACGGGGAGCACCAGGCGGAGGTCCTGGAGGCCGCCCGCGAACTCCTTCGCCAGCCGCCCTCGTCCGCCGACATGAGCCCGCACAGCGGCGCGGGCGCGAACCATGCCAGCGCCCTGAACGCCATGATGAACATCGCCGAGGAACAGGACTGCGACCTGATCGCAGATGCCCTTGAAAAGAGCACGAACTCCGCGGTCGCCGAGGCGGCCGCCTCGGCAGCGCGTGCCGCCTTCTACCACACCGAAGGCCCTGTCCACTCTCGTCTCCTTGCCCTCGTCGTCGGCTACGTCGACGACATCGACCGTCCGCTCCACCTACGCGTCCAAATGCTCTCGGCCATCGGCTATAGCGACGCTCCAGAGGCGACCGAGCACCTGCTCCGTGCCCTCGACCGGCCCGAGTTGGAGATCCAGATTCAAGCCGCCCTTGGCTTGGCCTGGGGGGACCGCCTGGAAGCCCACCGTGAACTCCTGGAACGCGTCGTGGCCTCCTGGCCGGACGACGCCCCCTACATGGCCACAGAGGTAGGTCGGATCCTCGCGGGCGAAGACGATTGACGGGTTCAGGGCGGGTGCGGTCAGCCTTCAGGGGCCTGTGATCTGGGCGATTGAAGCAGTGACCGGTGCTCAACCGACGGCATCGGCCGTTAGAGTTGTCGCGTCCTGTCGGATTCGGGCCGCATCTTCGGGGAAGTAGCTATCCCAGTGTCTGGCCCTGTCCGGACATCATCACCACGATCGCCCGCCGCAGCTTGACTGGTTCCTTGGCGGTCCGGGTGATGTGCTGCAGCTTGTGGCCCTCCTCCATGGACAAGGGCCGGACGAACACATCCGGTCGGCGAGCCACCACCACCTCCCAAGAAGTTGCAGGGGCAGCCAGCCTGACGGGTTCACACCGTTCGAGATCAATTACCGGGTCAACGTTCAGAGACGAGCCACTAGGCCAGAAGCGCGAACCAAGGCCGCTGGCGGGCCAGGTGCGTGGGACGCGGTGCGCCGCGAAGGAGGCAAGCTCTCGCGCCGCACCTTTGCGTTTCACGCAGGCGCGCTTGTGAAGGCCAGAAGGTCGAGAAGACAGCTAGAAGTCGCCCAGGTTGCGGCTGAAGCGGCGGTCCGGGTCGTAGGCCTGCTTGACCGCTGTCAGTCGCTCGCGTACGTCGGCCGGGTAGACGGCCGCGATGTCCTCGGCTGAGGGGGCGCTGAGGAAGTTCACGTAGGCGCCGCTGGTGTGGGGCTGCAGCGAGCGCCACATGGCCTCGTAGGCGGGCAGCCGTGGCGTGTGGTCGTCGGGGGTGCCGAGGAGCACCGCTAGGATCATGACCTCGCTGTCCCGGTGGGTGAAGGCTGTGTCATCGCCGCGTGCCATCGTTCCACCGATTGCCCGGACCTCGCGGAACATCATCGGGACATCCGCAGAGGTGAACGCGTCGATGAGCTCGTCTGAGAAGGTGCGAGCGAACCGGTTGCGCACCAGTGGCTGCCAGCCAGATGTCAGCTCGGCGCCCTCAAGAACCTGCGAATAGGGCAGCGTGGACACCTCCTTGGACGTGACCTCGCCCAGCCTGGTCAGCGGCTCGATCGCCGTCTGGTCCTCGCCGGTGCAGCAGGCCAGGATCATGATCGACGGCGGCATGTCAGGACCGAAGGCCGGGTACAGCTGGGCAGTCGAGGTGAGGTCCTCGCCCGCCTCGCGCATGGCGTCCCGCCAGGCCTTGAGTACGGCCGCGGGGTCGTTGGCCGCGTAACCAATCCTGGCGAAGGTCACAACACTTTCCTGTCGGGCCTGTACCAGGAAAGAGGTGATGATGCCGAAATGTCCGCCTCCGCCCCTGATTGCCCAGAACAGCTCGGTGTTCTCCGTGGCACTGGCCCACATGATCTCACCCGATGCGGTGACGATCTCGGCGGCGGCCAGGTGATCGAGGGCCAAGCCGTACTTGCGAACCAGCCACCCAATCCCGCCCCCGACCATCAGGCCGCCCACGCCTACGGAGTCTGTGTCGCCCGAGGAGATCACCAGGCCGTGTGGTTCAAGCGTCCTGGCCACATCGCCCCAGTGTGCGCCCGGGCCGAGCTTCACCAGGCCGTCGTCAAGGACCTCGATGTCATTGAGGTGTGCCAGGTCGATCACGACGCCGCCGTCGTTGGTGCCGTAGCCGACGGTGCTGTGCCCGCCGCTGCGCACCGACAGTTCCAGGCCTTCCTGTACGGCTAGCGCCACCGCGGCGGCCACTCCTTTGGCGTCGCGGGGACGCAGCACGTACGCGGGTGAGCCCTGCGTTGCGAAGGTGCGGCTGAGTCGTTCGTAGGATTCGTCACCGGGACGGACGATCTCGGTTGTCATGTCACTCTGCTCTTTTCGTCGACGTTCTCACTGACAGGTCGAAGCCGCTGGCGCCCGCTCTACACGGCTGACCGAACTTTTCGATCGCGTGCGATGCGGTGATCGGCCAAAGAGGGGTGCCGTTACCAACGTGGCGCCAGCGGCCGAATAGGCCCCGAGCTGCGGAATCAGCTTCCCGCTTCCAGCTCGGCTCGCGCCGTTGGCTGTTCGATGCCAACGCGGCCCGTCGCGAGTTCGGGAACGTACTTGCAGGTCCTGGCGCGGCTGAACGTGGACTCGATCAACTTGCGCATAGGTGTTCTCTTCAGGCGATGGGGGTACGGCCGGCGCACGGCGCGCCGGCCGTACCCCCATGTGTTAAGAAGTGGCGTTCATGCTGAACACGTTCCACAGGTGGCCGTCCAGGTCGCGGAAACCGCGGCTGTACATGACGCCTGGTTCTTCGTGCTCGCCTGCTGCCTCACCGCCCGCCGCCGCGGCGGCGTCGGCGATCTCGTTGACGCAGGCCCGGGATTCGACCTGTACGGCGAGCTCGACCTCGGCGTGTGTCGCGGTATCGGCGACCTCGCGCCTGCTGGCCTGGCGGAAGAACGCCTCGGTGACCAGAAACACGCGAATGTTCTCCCCGATCAGCACGCTGACGACGTCGCCTCCGGTGAACTCCTCATCGGGAGCGAAGCCGATCTTGGTGAAGAACTCTCCGGACGCTTTCGGATCCTGGACGGGAAGGTTGATGAAGATCGCGGAACTCATTTGATTCGACTCCTTGGCTTGCGGTGTGATCACCGTTGACAGTGTCTGGGTAGCCGGCGCCTGGCCGGACTGCTGGTCGCCGCCGTTGGACCTGACAGATCATCACCAGGTTCTGGGTCGCGGTCGGCAGCGTTGACTCCTTGATGAGTACCGGGGGCCGCCGAGCTGTAGTGCCCGGCATCGAGCTGCGCGAGGCGGCCGCGGCAAAGGCCTCCGCAGAGGCCCGGGACCTTCGACGGGCCCTGGGCGGGGCTACACCCGACACGGGCTGAATTCTGTCCCGTTCGTGGCGCAGGCTGCCGTAACCAGGGGCTCGCCTGGAAACGACGAAGCCGGTGCGGCCATCCAAAGCCTGGCTCGACCCCATCAGCCCGCTGCAGAACACCTCCTTGAGGAGTTTGTCCAGCACCTTGGGGAACGCCGCCAGGTCGGGTGCCGCGTCCCCGTAGGTAATCGAGGCGGTCAGGGTCTTCTTGCCGTCGGGCGTGGTGACGGACCTACCCTGCCGCCAGCACGTTCTGTTCCTTGCCATCGGCTCCGACTTCGAAGGTGCCGATGGCGGGCTTTCCGGCGTACTGGTAGGTGTGGGCGATGACGCCGTTTCCGGTGGACTTGACGTCGGTCAGCCGCCAGGCGGCCGGGCTGGTCCCGGTCTCGAACAGGCGCTGTCCTTTGCCCACGATGACCGGGTAGGTGAGGAGTCGCAGCTCGTCGACCAGTTCGCTGCGCAGCAGCGATTCGATCAGCCGGCCGCTGCCGTGCACCTGGAGTTCGCGGCCGGGCCGGCTCTTGAGTTCGGTCACCGCCGTGGCCAGGTCGCCCTCGAGCAGATGCGAGTTCTGCCAGGTGAGCGTTCGGGGCGAGCGGGAGGCGACGTACTTGGGCAGGACGTTGATCTTTCCCTCTTCCGGGTCGGTGACGTCGGGCCAGTAGGCGGCCATGATGTCGTAGGTTCGGCGTCCCAGCAGGAGCGCGTCGGCGCCGGCGAACCAGCCGCCGACGATGGCGCCCATGTCCTCGTCGGCGTAGGGGACCAGCCAGCCGCCGAGGTCGAAGTCATTGGAACGGTCCTCCTCCGGGCCGCCTGGACTCTGCATGACGCCGTCCAGGGACACGAAGGTGGTGACGGTGAGCTTCACTGATGATCTCCTTGTTGGTCTTGGGCGGGTAGGTGGCGACATGCAACCACACCTCCATCGGCACGTGTCGTGCCGATCGAGACCTCATCCTGCAGGTGAACCTCGCCATTGTCAACGGCACGCCATGTGCCGATAAGATCGCTGCATGACCGATACCCCTGCCACGCCGCGGCGCCGAGGCGCTGCACGCACCGAAGAGCTGCTGCGAGTAACCCTCGATCTGGCCGCGGAAGTCGGTTACGCGGGCTTGAGCATCGAGGCGGTCGCCCGGCGGGCCGGGGTCGGAAAGCACACGATCTACCGGCGCTGGCCATCCATGGCCGCGCTGCTGCTGGACGCGCTCAGCCTCGTGTGGGCCAGCAACCTGGACTACCGCGACACCGGGGACGTCCACGCGGATCTGCGCGAACAGTTCCTACGCTCAAGCCATGCCCTCGCCAGCCCGCCGATCGGCCCCATCTACCGTGCGGTCATCGCCGAGGCGCAGGCCGATCCCACGCTGCGCGCGACCCTGCACGAACGCTTCCTGATCACCGTGGAACAGAGCACCCTCGACCGGATCACCCGCGCCCAGCACACCGGTGAACTCGTCGCGGAGGCGAACCTGGAATTCGCCGCCGAGGTGCTGTGCGGCACCCTGTACTACCGCCACCTGCTGTCAACCCGCCCCATCGACGAGAACGCGATCGACGGACTTCTGGACATGTTCATGGCCGCGTACGGAACATCAACTAGAACTCGAGTGCTGTGCCCTCCACCCGGGCCGCAGCGACCGGACGCAATGTAGCCGCCGCGAGCTCGGGGTGGGCTCGTAGGCGATCCGGGCCTGGGCGAGGACTGCACCTTCCGCCGCACCCGCTTCGCGGAGCGAACCTTCTTCGGCAACGTGCGGTTTGAGCGGTGCGTGTTCGACCGATCTCGGCTGCGGGAGCAGACGGCCACCTTCGAGGCCGAGTTCGTCGACTGCGTCTTTCTCGGCCACGTACGGAGCATGAACTTCTGGGGCCGCCCAGCCGACCGCGACCAGGCCGTACTCGGCAGAGATCACAATGACTTCACCGGCAACGACTTCACCGCCGCCGAGCTCGATGACGTCTCCTTCCGCCACATCGACCTGCGAGCCCAGCGCTTCCCCGGCCTGCCCGGTTATGCGCTACTCGACCGGATCATCGAACGGGCAAGGGCGGTGCTGCCGCTGGTCGACAGCTGGCCGGATGAGCGGCACCGCAAGGAGGCCCGCTCCGCGCTGGAGTTCCTCGCCGACACGGCCCGCGAATGGGACGACGACCAGGCCCTGGTGAGCCCGGCGCGGATGGGCCGCAAGCTGCCGCCCGCCCTTCGGGAAGAGCTGTTCGCCGCGTTCAGACGCACGACCAGCGATACATCCCCTGATTGAGCCGCCTCGCATCGCGGGCCAGGTCCCGCAGGGCGGCAATGCGTTCGACCTCGTACTCCTCGAGCAGTTCGTCATCGGCATATTCGCGCAACCGCGCATCGTCCACATCGGCGAGCGCGGCGACGGTCTCCGGCGCTATCCGCTCCACGCCCGCCGCCTCGCCGTCGTCCACGACCACCTCGCTGTCGCCGAACTCGCTGAGGTCATGCCCGCTAATCTCAGCGACCAGCGTGTCGAGCTCGTCAATCCAGCCCTTGCAGTCGACATACGGCAGGTTCATGGCTTCTGGCCCGCCGAGCAAAGCCTGCCGGGCCAACTGCTCGGAGTCCGCGGTGAAGTAGTCGACCAAAACACCCATGGCCGATCACCTTATCGATCAAGCCCTCATCAGCACAGAGGCCATCCCAGACCTGCTCGAGCCACGCGGAGCGGACAGCTGCTTGACAGTGTCCATATAAACAGCGACGTGGTCTTCGGACTCGTGCATCTGCTGGGCATGCAATACCGACCGGCGTTGGCCGACCTTCCGGACCAGAAGGGCTGGCGGATCCAGGACGCCGACTACGGGCCGCTGGCGCGCTTCGCCGGCGGCAAGATCGACCTGGCCAAGGTCCAACGGCACTGGGACGACATCCTGCGGGTGGTGGTGTCCATCTACACCGGCCAGATCCGCGCCTATGACGTGATGAGGATGCTGCAGCGCGACGGCAACCCCACCCCCCTCGGGGAGGCGATCGCCGCCTACGGCCGCATTTTCAAGACGCTGCACATCCTCACCTACGCGGTCGAGGAGCCGTATCGGCGCGACATCAAGGGCATCCGCAACCTGCAAGAATCCCGCCACGCCCTGGCCGGGAAGATCTTCCACGGCCGCAAAGGCGAGGTCTACCAGCGCTACTACAAAAGCATGGAGGACCAGCTTGGCGCGCTGGGCCTGGTGCTCAACTGCGTCACGCTGTGGAACACCTTCTACGTTGACCAGGCCCTGGCCCGTCTGCAGGCTGCGGGCTACCCGCTGGCTGAGGAGGATGTCGCCCGTTTGTCGCCGTTCGGCCGCCAGCACATCAATGTGATCGGCACCTACACCTTCGCGCTGCCGGACCTCGGTCCCACGGGCGTGCGGGAACTGCGCGACCCGGACGAACCCGACTGGGATGACTGACGCCAGCGTTGATGGCCGCTCGGAATTCCTCTGTCGCTGCCGGGCTGCGGGCGGCAGTGCACCAGCAGGTGCTGCGCGGCTGCGCATGTACCGAGCGGCGCCGCGGGTGGCCGGGCTTACCCGCGCGGCCACTCGCCTCGGTGGGGGTGCGCTGGACAGGACGGCTGGGGTCTGTCGAGCGGAGCCGGCGGAAGGCCGTTCTCATTGAGATGCTCGTCACCTGCTGAACGCTGGCTGAGCTGAGCCATGGAAGACGGGACGGCCCCACCCAGCCGGATGTGCACCGTACGGTGATCGATGGCGTCCGCAATCCGTCCGGTGTCGCTCACGCGATCAGGAGGGTGGCCAGCGCCGGGCCGAAGGCGCCGCCGAACTGGTAGCACAGGGTGAACAGGGCGACTGCGGTGGCCCGGTGCCCGGGTGGCACGGCTTTGCCGGCGCGGGCGGCGTACCAGGCCATCGCCGCCGTGGCGGCGAACGCTGCGAACGCGTTGGCCGCCACGATGGCCACCGGCCAGGGCGCGGTCAGGGGCAGGGCGACGGCCACGGCGCCGGTGGCCAGGAGGATCGTCCGAGTGACAGTGGGGCCGTACCGTGGGGTCCAACGGGTGAACAGCAGCGAGGCAATGGAGCCGGTGGCCAGCATGATGAGCGTCATCAGCCCGATCCGTTCGGCCGGCCAGTGGCGTTCCAGCATCCGGGGCACGGTGTAGAGCAGGGCGAAGTAGGAAGTGGACAACGCGCACGCGGCCACTGAGGCGGTCACGAACGCCTGGGCGCCCACGACGGCCCGCGGAACGAACCCGGCGATGTTCCTGCGGACATGCACGGTCAGGAGCAGGCCTGCGATGGCCGCCGCGGCGAGTGCCGCCAGGCCCAGGCGCGGGACCAGGACGAACGCGCTGATCAGCGTCATCACCAGCAGGATGCCGACGATGTCGGTGGATGTGGCGGTGTCCCGATCGAAGTGGTGTGCGGCGACGTGCCGCAGGATGGCGGGAACGGCCAGGAGCGCGGGCAGAGATAGCAGCAGCGGCGTCCGCCAGGAGATCGCCGATAGGGTCGAGCCGGCCAGCGGGCCGAACGCACCGACCAGGCCGACCCCGGCAGTGATGACAGCGGTCCGGGAGGTCGTCCCGGCCAGGGTGATGGCGATGGTCACCAGGCCACCCCCGCCGGCGGCTTGGGCGGCGCGTCCGGCGAGCAGCATCGGCAGCGCCGGCGCAAGTGCCACCAGGAGCGTGCCGATAAGCACCAGGGCGGCGTTGGCGAGCATGGCGGCGCGGACACCGCGGGTGCGCATCCTGGCTGACCTGGTGCCAGACCAAGAAGCACTGGGCCGCCCCGTCGGTCCCAGCTGAGGCCGAACGCCGCAAGGAGAGCGCCGACGAGACCCGCGCGGTCGCCAAGACCACCATCCACCGGCTGCTGTCGCGCAGCGACTCCCACTGCGTGAGCGAGCGCTGTGGCGGATGCTCTACGAAACGGCGGCCAGAGCGGCGGAAATCCTGGCACTGAACGTCGAGGACCTCGACCTGGAGCGCCACCGCGCCCCCGTCCGCTCCAAGGGCGGCGCCACCGAGTGGGTCTACTGGGACAGCGGCACCGCTCACCTCCTGCCTCGCCTGATCCGCCTCCCCGACGGCACCTCACGCACCCACGGGCCGCTGTTCCTATCCGAACGCCGCCCGATCCCGGCCCGGCGACCGACCGCCGCCGACATCTGCCCGCACACCGGCCGCGCCCGCTTGGGCTACGACCGCGCCCGCATCCTGCTGGACAAGTACGCCGGCCTCGACCTGCACCAGCTGCGCCACAGCGCCGCCACCCACCTCGGCGAAGCCGAAGTGCCGCTGCAGCTCATCATGGGCAAGACCCGGCACAAGAACCCCCGCACCGCCATGCGCTACGTCCAACCCGGCGCCGAAGCCATCGCCAAGGTCACCGAGGTCCTGGCGCCTCACCGTCGTACTCACTGATCAATCATTTGCCCGGGCCGACATGGCCATGAGCGGCAGCGTGGGCAGGTTCGTGTCAACGCGCGCTGCCGCTCAGGACAGCTTGTCGCCTCTCGTGCCGCCTGACCTGCCCTGGCTTTATTAATGCCAGGTCGAAGCCATATCCGCCCGGATGGACGGGATTACCAGGTGGAAGGCGTCGGCCGGGTCGCCGTCATGGGCGCGCGGATCGCTCAGCGGGCCGATCACATCCAGGAACTCCACGACGGTGGTCGGCCAGCCGTGCGTGAGCAGCAGCGGCGTGGCGTCCGGCTCGGGCGAGCGCACGTGCAGGAAGTGCACGTTCTGCCCGTCGATGCCCGTGGTGAACTGCGGGTACGAGTTGAGCTTCGCCTCCCACGCGCGCCAGTCGTAGCCGTCGCGCCACCGCTGCACCAGACTCTGCACGTAGTGCAGCGGCACGCCGTAGTCGTTGCCGGCGCCGGGCAGTTCGTCGGTCCAGCGGACCCGGGCCAGGCGCTCGGCCAGGTCGTCCAGGTCGGCCTGCGGGATATCGATACGGAAATCACGGATCTCGGCCGTGTCGATCTCGGTCATGGCGTCGACCCTGCCGGACCATTAGGACGATACCGCTCCTAATGGTCCGGCATGCTTGACGAATGCTGGACACCTCGGCCCGCCTCCTGCGGCTGCTCTCTCTCCTGCAAACCCCGCGCGAGTGGACCGGCGCCGAGCTCGCCGAGCGCCTCGGGGTGAGCGGGCGGACCGTGCGTACCGACGTGGAGCGCCTGCGCACCCTCGGCTACCCGGTGCTGGCCACCCGCGGTTCTGCCGGCGGCTACCGGCTCGGCGCCGGTGCCGTGCTGCCGCCGTTGCTGCTCGACGACGAGGAGGCGGTCGCTGTCACCGTCGGCCTGCGGACCGCGACCGGTGGCGCCATCGCGGGGATCGAGGAGGCGTCGTTGCGGGCGCTGGCAAAGCTGGAGCAGGTGCTGCCGTCCCGGTTGCGGCGTCGGGTCAACACCCTGCAGGCCTACACGGTGCCGGTGCCCCGCGACGACGCCGGCCCCAGCATCGACCCAACGGTCCTGACCGCCTTGAGCGCGGTCTGCCGCGACCGGGAACGGCTCCGCTTCGACTACCACGACCACGCCGGCGCGGCCACCGTGCGCGCCGTCGAGCCGTACCGGCTCGTCATCTGGGGCCGCCGCTGGTACCTGCTGGCATGGGACGTCGAGCGGAGCGACTGGCGTACCTTCCGCGTCGACCGGATACGACGCCGCACCCCGACCGGCCCCCGCTTCACACCGCGCGACCTGCCCGACGACGTCGCCGCGTACGTGTCACGCCGGGTGTCCGCCGCCGCCTGGCGCTACCAGGCGCAGGTCACCGTGCACGCGCCGGCCGAGGTCATCGCCGATCGCATCGGCCCGGCCGCCGGCACGGTCGAACGCCTCGACGAACGCACCTGCGTCCTGCACACCGGCGCGGACACCGTCGAGACCCTCGCCGTCCATCTGGGCCTGCTCGGCGCAGACTTCGACGTCACCGGGCCGCCGGAACTTCTCACGCACCTGCACCGTCTCGCCCACCGATACATCCGCACGATCACCTCGTCTGCACCAGGTGATCGGACCGGGTGAGCGCCCGCCGCCGCATGACCACAACACCGCCGGCTCCCCGCCGGGCTCCGGAAGCCATCGAGCAACCGGCCACGAGTTGGCGGGGGCGGCTGGCCGCCGGAGCAGGCAAGAGCCGCCTGCCGCCGAATGGCGGGGCAGCCCCGTCCGGTCACGCAGCTGGTCACAGTCCTCACGGGGAGGACCGCGACCAGCAATGACGCGGCTGACCTAGCCGAGGTGCTCGCTGGAGAACTCCACCGTCTGCTTGAAGATGCTCAGGCCGTGGTCCATTCCGGCGCCCATCGGGACGGCGAGGTCGTCCGGTCGCACGTCGTGGATCCAGACGAACCGGCTGCCGCCGTCACCATGCGGGACGACCTGCATCGAGGCGTTGTCGTGTTCCGGCTGCATGGTGCCGCCGATGACCGAGAAGACGAGCCGGCGCGGCTCATCGTCGAGCGCGATGAGCCGCTCCCGCAGCACCATTCCGTCAGCGAACGTGACGACCCTGACGTCCGGTTCGTCTTCGTCGAGCCGGCTGTCGGTGACGAAGCCCGGCGCCATCCGGACGGGCCCGTCGGTGAAGTCACTGATGATCGCCCACACGGCCGTGGGGTCGGCATCGATGATGATCTCTTTGTACACGGAGGCCATATCTGTCTCTTCTGTAGTGGTGGGAACTGGTGTCGCGCGGTGGCGGGTGCGTCTATGCGGCGACGACGCAGAACTGGTTACCCTCGGGGTCGGCCAGCACGACCCAGCCGTCGAAGCGCCCGCACTTCACTCGCGCCAAGGGCCCGAATCCGGCCGACCTCGCCTGCCAGGTCATCAGTGGACAGGTCCAGGTGCAGCCGGTTCTTGCCCTCCCGGCCCTCGGGCACGGCCTGCAGGGACAGGCCCACGCCCCTCTTGTTCGCGTCCTCCAGGTAGGTGGCGCCTTCGTCCGAGGACGCGACCTGGTATCCGGTGACCGCCTGCCAGAAGGCGGTGCTGCCGGCCAGGTCGTTCGTGTCGATGCAGATGTTGCCGATGCTGATGCTCACCAGCGACCCCTTCTGATCTAACTGACGTACCAATTACGTCGGTTAAGTAACCTACCATCGGCCATAGCCGGGTAGGCTTCGAGGCGTGATGGATGAGCGTGCTGCCGAGCGCGTGCCGGACAACCTCGCAACCGGGACGGCGCCGATGCCGCTGCGCGTGATCGAGGAGTTCATCAACACCCGCCGCCGGGACGGCGACGAGATCGCAACCCCGCAACAGCTGGCGACGTGGTTGCACGCCCGCGGTCTCATGCCGGCCGACACGGTGGTGAACGACGAGCAGCGCGACCGTGCCGAACGGATCCGTGAGGGACTACGCGCGCTGATCGCCGAGAACAACACCGAGCCGGTTTCCAGCCCGCGCCCGGACGGCCTCAACCCCGCCGCTCGCGCCGAACTCGCCGATCTCACCCGCGACTTCCCGCTGATGCTCGACGTGACCGTTTCCCCGCCCCGGTTGGTCGCCCGCGCCCGGGTGCCGGTGGAGGCGGCGCTGGCCAGGCTGCTCGCCGTCGTGGCCGAGGCCGTGGCGGAAGGCACATGGACGCGGCTGAAGGCCTGCCGGGAGCCGAGCTGCCGATGGGCCTACTATGACCACTCCCGCAATCGGCGCCGGACCTGGTGCTCCATGGACATCTGCGGCAACCGCGCCAAAGCCCGCGCCTCTCACCACCGCAAGTCCACCGCGCCCTTGACCGCGGGCCAACCGACAAACCGATAACCCCGCGCCGTTGGCCCGCCGGCCTCGCCCCGTCCGGGCAGATGCGGGGCTTTTGCCCCTCTTCGAGGGACTCAGATCACGGGGTCAGCCCCAGCTGGCGCAGTTGGACGGGCCGAAGCGGTCGCCATCCGCTGGTGTCGAGCTTGGCCAGTTCCGCCTCGACGTCCACGTTGATGACGCCGAAGAAGTTGATGTTGTCGCTGTGGCCGGGCGAGATGTGCGACAGGATCTCGTCGCTCACCTCCCGGCCCTAGGAACGCAGCTCCAGCACCGCCCTAGAATAATATTCGGTCGTCCATGCGACCACCGAGTTGGTCAGCAGGGTCAGGCACCACGCCTGCTCGGTCTGCTGTTCCAGGTGCGGGCGGGTGATGGTGCCCTGCTGGGCGTAGTGCAGGTCGCGGCGCAGTGCGTGCAGGCTTTCCCCCTTGTTCAGTTGTCGCGAGATCTTCCTTCTGAAGGCCGGGTCCGACAGGTATTTGGCCAGGTGGACGGTCCTGCGCAGCATGCCCCATTCCTTCAGAGCGGCGGCCAGGGTGTTCTGCCGGGAGGCGGCCGACCACTTGCCGACGATCAGCGAGGCGGTGGCCTGGCCGTATTTCAGCGATCCGGCCATCCGCTGCAGGTCCGGCCAGCAGTCGGCGATGAGGTCCTCATTCCAGCGCGCGCCTAGCAGCGGCCCGGCGTGCGGATAGCGCTTGGCGATCTCGGTCGGGGTGTCGTCCCGTACCAGGGTGACCCGGGTCAGGTCCCGCAATCGCGGATCAACGCCTTGCCGACCAGATCGAACAACGCAAAGTTGATGAGTGTGGCTCCGTGACTGTCGGTCGCGTGCTCGGCGATCGGGAGGTCGGTTGCGTTGCCGAGGAAGTCGTCCAGGACGAAGTGCGCCTCCCGCGCCGTCGGCACGATGATCTTCGTGCCGTACGTCGACCACTGATCGGAGACATGGGTGTACGTGGAGAGCACCTGACCGCTGTGAATGACCATGGTCCGGCCGGTCAGGGTCTTGCCGCGGACGGGGAACCGCTGGCCATCCGATGAGCTCATGGTGCCACCGCCGAACACTTTGGCCAGCTCCAGGCCGTAGTGGTGGTCGACGATGACCGTGTTGGCCTCGCGCAGCGTCTCCTCCCGCACGTACCACTCCATGGTCCAGGCCAGCACGTCGTAGGACACCCCGCAGGCCTCCGACATGCGGCAGGCCCAGGTTGGTGGACATCGCGATGAGCACGGCCAGGATGTTGCGCTTGGTCTCCACGGACGTGGTGAGCTTGCGGCCGCCGGCGTGGGTGAAGCAGTCCAGGAAGTGCGTGCGGGCGTCCAGTTCGATCAGCAGCGAGGCGATCGGCGCGAACGGCAGCATCGCGGCCAGCTCGTCCCTCAGCGCCTTGGCCTCGGCCGGTACGTCCTCGGCCGACAGCGGCGGCACCACCAGATGCTCGTCCTCATCCAGCCGGACCATGCCGGTGTCGTCGGGAGCGGCGCCGGCCAGGGTCGTCTCCAGCTCCTGCAGGGCGGCGTGCAGTTCCTCCTTGCCCTGCTCCAGCGCCTCGGCCGCGTTCGGCGGCTTGCCCACAAGGCGGCAGTACTCTCCTCGCCGGGGCGCCCACTGCTCGGGCGTGTACAGGTAGGTAGCCGGGTCGGCGTAGCGGCGCGAGCCCGGCACGAAGACATCCCCGCTGCGCAGCCCGTCCCGCAGGCACAAGATCACGCACAGCTCCCAGTAGTGGCGGTAGGCGGTGTCCTCCCCGGGCCTGCGAGCCTTGGCCAGATAGTCGGCGTACTTGGCGGGCATGAAGCCGCTCGGCGCCCCCGCAGGCACCTTCCGGCCACCGAGCCGGTTCATCTCCTTCAAGACGGCCACCGCCTCCATCAGCTCGGCTGTGCCCGGCCCGCCCTGGAAATCGATCGCGGCCAGCACGTTCGGCGTGAACTGGCGCAGGTAGGTGTAGGAGGACTCCAGCTCCGACAGCCGGCCGTGATCGCGGGGCAGCGGCTTCCACGCATCAGAGGTGATCTCCCGCAGCCGCTGCATGCCGATCCGCTCGCGCAGCATCCCGCCCACCTCATCGTCGGCGATCGACGGGTCGGCCAGCACCGGCAGGATCATCTCCATCACCAGCTGCCGGGCCTCACCCTTCTTGGCCCGCTCGACCAGCGCCTCATCCGTCTTGGACTTCGCCCGCGACTCCCGAGCCGACACCGCCTGGTCGAACAGGGCCACCACCTCATCCAATTGGTCGACCGCCGCCTGGGCCACGAACGCCAGCAGGATCGGAAACTTACGCTCCTTGCGCCGCTCCAGCCCTTGGTTGGTCGAGCGGCGCGCAACCTGGGCCAGGAACCGGCGCCGCTCGTTCGGCAGCACCGACACATCCATCTGGTGGGAGTCAATCGCGCGCAGCCAGCCCAGCTTGTCGATCGCGGTCTTCACCGACGTCGCCGAGGCATCCCGTGCCGGGCTGACCAGCCACTCCAGCCGGGTCATCCCCAGCCCCGCATCCACCAGCAGCATCCGCTCCAGATCGGCGCGGACCTCCGCCGTCAGCAAATGCCCCACCAACTGCGAGGTCAGATCGGAGGCCGCCTTGCGGGCCGTGCCGACCATCTTGGCCAAGATGAGAGCGCCGGGCCGGATCACCTTGGCCGCCATCAGATACTCGCGCGCCAGGTTAACAGCAACGTGGGCGAGTCGTGCTCCATCGCCCGGTCCAGCAGGAACTGCTCCAGCTCCTTCATCGCCTGGCTGCCCGCCGGCCCGCCTCGTTGACCTGGGCTGTTGTGAGCGCCTAGAGAAACGCCGAGCCCGAGCCGAAGCCGAGGGCTGGCTCGGCGAGATCGAAGGCATCGACCTCACCCTGACCTTCTTGCGTCTGAAGCGAGACCAGACCCGCCGGCTCGCCAGAGTCGCTCCGACCGACCTCGGAATGCCAGGCATGCCGTCCACGCGACCGTGACACACACCACCGACGACTTCCACAGGCCCCTGCGGGTGGGCCATGCCGGCGAATTCAGCCAAGCGCGGCACGGCACGACGCGACCCACGCAGGCTCACTGCGCACGTCAGTGACGTGGCTGGCGTGCCTCGATGAGGAAGCGATGATCGCGCGTTACGAAAGCGCCCTCGACGCGGATGCGGTCATGAAGCCTGCGCAACGCGCCGTCGTAGCGGGCGAGGTCGAAGTCGCGAATCTGCCAGGGAACAGCGCGCAACTGGAAGACGACAGCGGCGATGTCGTGGAAGACATAGTCGATCATCTCTTCGCGCGCGTCCAGCACGTCCAGCCCGTGACTCTTCAGGCGCTCCACCGCGATGGCCAGGGTCCAGCCGTCCGGATCCGCGGGAGGTGGCGCTCCCAAGGCGTTATTCAGAGCCAGGCCGTTCCGGCTGCCCACCTGCTGCGTGAGCAGCCGGCCGTTGGGCACGAGAACGCGGGCCACCTCGGCCGCGTTCAACCCGCCGTGCCTGTTGAGCACAAGGTCAAAGACGACGTCACGTATCGGGATTCGGTTGGCGGCGCCGCCCAGCACCACGACCCCGTACGGCCGCAGCCGTTCGGCCGCGACAGGGATGTTGGGCCGCCACGCCTCCGTCGCGACCATGTGCCGGGGCAGCGGAGCAAGCGAGGCCAGGACCTCGCCTCCACCCGTGTCGACGTCCAGCGGTCGGCGCGCCACTGCGAGGAGCTTCGAAGCCCGGCGGGAGTAGGACCACGGTGGCCTTCCGCCGCTCGTCCTCCCGCGCAGCCAGCTGAAGTCCCAGCCCGGCCCCTCCGCACCGACGGACGACGCGATGGCCTGCTCGATGAGCATGTCGTAACCCTGCACCCGGCAAACGCTAGTGAGCGTCGCCGGAACCGGCTACTCGATTACGAGGTCTCCTCATAGGGCGAAGCTGGAAAGGCTCAAGATCCATTTGACTAGTGCAGAGAAACTCCAGGAACAGGAAGAAAGTCTTCATGGCCTGCGCTCGTGACAGCCGGGTGCCCTTGGCCGTGGTGCGCAGCACCTTGCCGAAGTACACGTCGGCGTCGGCGGGTTCGCCTCCGCGTGGTCCGCCTGGCGGCAACGGATCGAGCGCCACCCCCTCACCGGCGACTTCGGCAAGTTCTCCGCACTGGCCGGCTGCGCCGGCTGGGCGTTGCCCGTGACCGATACCCGGGTACGCGACACCGGCACCTCACTGCAACTGTCCGGGCACCTTCACGAGACCATGTCACCCTACGCATGGACGACCCAAATGCAGGCCATCATCGGCGGCGCGGTCCTGACCGTCGACGACGACGTACACGGTTCGGTCTTCATGGATCCCGCGTGCGGCGCCAAAGTCGCCACATACTTCGAAACCGGCCGCCTCGCCCATGGGCGCTGCCGCGGCATGCGGCCATAAGCCGGGATTTGCGATCAGAGGGCCTCTTCCGCGTTGAGCTGACTCAGTGCCATCGTGACAGCCCCGACGAGTAGGAGGCCCTTGTCTCGGAGATTCCGTAGTCCGAGGGCCTCGGCCTGTCCGGCCGTCAGCGCATGGGTTCACCTTCAATTCCTAGGCAGACCCACCATCAAGTACACGAACCCGATGGCGGAGGCTCGGGCGGCCGCGGATGACGGCGTCTGGTCCGCCGCAATCAACATCTAACTCCAGCTCAGGCACGGTTTGGCGGCTCATCGCAGGTTTCTTAACGGCTCGTCGGCAAAAACCTAACACGGCGGCTTCGTTCCCCTGCGGCCTGGTCTCCGACTGCGCTGACCAAGCCAACCCACATCCACATCAGCCGCAGCCTCGGCCACCCCCCGCCTGCCGAATACCGGGTCCGGCCCGCCCAGACACCTACGACGGGTCGGCTTCGCCAGATGCCTGCGGCGATACCTCTGACCGGGACGATGCCGGCACAAGCCGGATAGCCTCCTTCACCGACGCCTCCACCTGGAAGGCGGTGCGCAAGCCGATGCTCATCAACCGGTCCTCCGCGAAACTCGCTCTGGCGCACGCGCTGCCAGCGCTGGCGGACGTCCGGCTCCGCGTCGGACCTGAGCGAGGGCCCTCCGGCCTCGCCGCAGGCGCGGGGGCGTTGCCGTGCGCCCCGGCTGCCGAGCTCGTGCCCCGCCGGTCCCCTCCCCCGGATGAGGCCAGCGGTTGCGCCGTCTCGCCAGCCTCGCGGACCTGGTCGGGCCGTCCAACTGCCCGACTTACCCCTTTCCTTTTGTGCGTTCCAGGTGGACCTGTGGGTAGCGACGCCCGCTGAGCTGCGGTCCGACAAGTACGTTGCACGCTGGTGGTCCCGGTCGTTCACCTCGACCTGGCGGATTCCAGGCCCTGTGGGGAAGTCTGGTCGCGAAGGCCGTGGCACTCAAGATTTCAGGGCGGCCCGGGCACATTGTCGTCGCCGAGCCGGGCCGCCCGTGATCAAACTTCTCCGGTCAGCGGTAGTCGTTCTCCTTCAGCTCGATGACCCAGGCACGACGCTCGGCGATCTTGCCGTCGCGCATGACGAACACCTCCGCCATGGACATGCGCATCTCGCCGCCCGCGACTCGCTTCACCGTCCCGGTGAGTTCCGCCATGACGACATCGCCCTGCTCGACCATGCGCACGACCTCCAGGTGGGGAGGGTCGATGAGTTCGGGCGGGCCGTCGATGGCCCTGTCGTAGGCGTCTTTGCCGGTCAGGTGGAAGGCGCCGAAGACAGTCCACTCGATGTCGTCGGTCAGGCAGGACAGGATCTGCTCGTGGTCGTTCTTGCGGAAACCGTCCAGGTAGGTGTTGACGGTCTCGATGTTCCGTGACATGTCTGCTCCTTCGAGTCGGGTGTCGTCCATGGGGGCGCCGCCGCGAACCGGCGGCTCCCTCGTAGGAGGGTCGGAGCTGCCAGAGCGTTCTTGACATCACGTCGACAAGTGACCCTTAACACCGGTACCCACGCCGACAGGAACAGCTAAACGTCGACACTTCAAAGCGACATCTTCCTCTTGACCATCGGTCCACCTCGGACAAGATCGAAATGCCCCCCAGGCAGATGATCTTCCTCTTGGTCAGTGAATCTTGCTCGTGGCGCTGGTTTCTCCCACTACGGTTTGCTCTTGTCCTGATCGTTTCGGTCTGGATGGTGGCCTGTGACCAGTGCTGCTGTCGAGCGGGTAGAGAGTCCTGCTTGGTCGGTTGAGCTGGGACTTATCGACGCGGTGAGCGCCGAACAGCGTGTGGCGCTTTCGTCGTGTGCGGATGTGCGGTTCGAAGTCGTGGGGCCGGTGCGCACGTTCCGATGGTCACGCGGACTTGGACACTTCCCGGGCTGGTGGTGGGCGGCGACAACGGGGTGCCACGTGGGTATGAATCCTGGCTAGAACGCGACCACGTGCGAGCGCTCGATTGACTCTCGCGACCGCATCCTGTCGATGCGGAGCGACGAACACTCGGATCCCCGCCTCTCGTGGCGCGGTCGCCACCGCGCGTAGGTGTTCGAGGGGCCCTACGCGCTGGGCGACCTCCTTCAACCGAGGCCGTATCTCATTTCGTACTGACGGCGGCCGACACTTCCAGGACGATCACGGCAGGCGAGAGAGGAGACGCATGTCAAGGGGACAGTAGGAGTTGGCTCCCCGGGGGCGGACTCGTAACGACCCACGTGGGCGTGATGCAGGAGCCAGTCGACGGTTGCGGTGAGGGTCTTCGCATGATCTCGTCCAATCCTGACGGGTGCAGGTTGCTGCTGACGGCGAGACTCCGGCGTTCGTATGCGGCATCGACCAGGCGATAGAATCCTTCGGCCGCGTCGGGCGAGACGGGCAGGAGCCCAATGTCGTCAACGATGATCAGTCGGTTCTGGTGATCCGGCTGATGGCCTTCGAGACGGAGTCGTCGACGCGGTGTCGTCGCACCAACGCGCCGAGGTCCTCGATGGTGAACCAGGCCACGGTTATCCCGGCGTCGACGGCTGCCTGTCCGAGCGCCTCAGGAAGGCCGCCCGAGTGCGGAGGGTGCAGAGGTTGGCCGTGTCCCGGCTGGCGGCCTCCTCAGCCAGGAGCGCGCGAACGACCTCGGCCGGCTCCCAGCGTTGGGTCTTCGCTGTCGGAATGACCTCGGCCTTCGCCCGGCGGAAGTGAGGCAGCTTCAGGCGCCGCGTCAGGACGATCGCATCGTCGAACGCGGCACCGGTCGTGGCCGCGACGGCGGAAGCCGGGGCAGCCAGTCTGGGTGGGGCAGGTGCAGTTGCGGTGTCAGTCACCAAGGATTCTTTCTCTGCGGTCGGCTAGATTGAGCGAGTGTTCGAACGAGTGAGTGCTGAAGAGTCCGCGGCCCTGGAGGTGCTCGCCTGGAAGGTCCGCAACGAGCTGGCGGCCGCGGGCCTGCCCGTGCTCGCCCCCGGGCTGGACCCGGTCCTGGCCGGTGGCGCCGAGGTGGACATCGACGACGGTGCCGACACGGCAGGCGCAGGCGAGCCGCCGCGCGTTTAGGCTGAAGCAATTGGACGAGCCGGTCCTGCGGCATTCCAGTGCGGTCGGGGCCGCGATGATGCAGGCGATGGGCCGCGGTGTTGGCCTCAGCGGGCTTCAGTGTCGAGGATGCGCGCGACGAATACCGCCCGCAGCAGTTGCGGGTCCTTGCCGGACCGCCGTCCAAACAGCAGTCGGTCTGGTCGCTTCGCGACGACGAGCTGGCCTTGCCCGGTTGGCAGGACGCTCCCGTCGGCAGTGCCGACCGAGACGACCGCGGATCACGGTGTCGTCGTGAAACCCGGACCAGGCGGACGTGCCCGGCTGCACGCTGTGAGTCTCACCGTGGCGGATCGGGTCGACCCGGTCGTGCTCACCCTGATGGTGCAGGATCGACAGCAGGTCGCCCTCGGCGAAGCAGCCCACCGTCGCCGCGGTGCCCAGAATCCGGTCGACGTCGGCGGTCCCGTGCAGCTTCGCCAGGACGGCGTCGGCAATCTTCGCCCGGATCCGGCGGACGCCAGTCGCCACAGCCTCGACCAGCCAGGCCGCCGCCCCCGGGCCGATCGCGAACTGGGCATGAGTCGGATCATGACCAAGCCGGACGCCCGGGATCGGGTGCAGCTCGTGATCGCGGCCTGCGAGTCCGGCCTGGGGTCGGCATCCCCCGGTCGCAGCACGCGGCACCCCGTCCGGTGAAGATCCACCATGGCGGTGCAACCTCCCTCCACGTCCAGGCTGTCTTCGCTATGTGGATCTCAATCACGTTGATCTGTCAGTCGTCATCCCCGCCTACAACGAGGAGCGCCGGTTGGCGCACACGCTCGCCCGCGTCACCGGCCATCTACGGGCTTCCGCGCTGAGCTGGGAAGTCGTCGTGGTCGACGACGGCTCGGCGGACGCCACCGGCGATGTGGCAGAGGCGGCCGCGGGTGACGAGCCGCGCGTGCGGGTGCTGCGCCTGCCGGTCAACCGGGGCAAGGGCCGCGCCGTACGCGAGGGCGTCCTCATCAGCGTCGGCCGTCAGGTGCTGGTCTGCGACGCCGACCTGGCCACCCCCATCGAGGAACTGGCCGGGCTACGCGAGGCCCTGGCCAGGGGCGCGGACGTGGCCATCGGGTCGCGCGCCGTGCCGGGAGCGCGGATCGAGGCCAGGCAGCCGTGGTTCAGAAAGACCTCCGGCATCCTGGCCAACGTCCTGATCAGGCTGCTGGCCGTGCCGGGGGTCGCCGACACGCAGTGCGGGTTCAAGTTGTTCGACGGGGACAAGGCCAGGGCGGCCTTCCGCCTCTGCCGGGTGGACGGGTGGGGCGGGGACGTGGAGGTCCTGCGCATGTTCGGCGAGCGCGGCTGGCGGGTGCGCGAAGTACCCGTCCGCTGGTCGCACCAGCCGGACTCCAAGGTGCGGCCCCACCAGTACCTGGTGACGCTCGGCGAGGTGCTGCGGATCCGGTTCCAGGGCGAGGGCGCCGCCCGCACCGCGTGGGTGACCGCCGTGTTCCTGGCGTTGTCCGTCGCGCTGTACGTCCATCTGTGGGCCGACCCCTGGAACCGGTATCTGACCGATGGTGGGCAGGACCAGAACCAGTGGGAGTGGTTTTTCGCCGTCACGGCGCACAACCTCGTGCACCTGGGCAATCTCCTGTTCACGACGCTCCAGAACCATCCCTCCGGGGTGAACCTCATGGCCAACACGGTCATGCTCGGCCTGTCGGTCCCCCTGGCCCCGCTGACGCTGACGCTCGGGCCACCGATCACGTGGGCGGTCGTGCTGACCGCCGGGCTGGCCCTGACCGGGACGGCCTGGTATGTGCTGTTCGCCAAGCACCTCGTCGGCTCGTGGCAGGCGGCGGCCATCGGGGCGGGCTTCTGCGCGTTCGCCCCGCCGATCATCTCGCACGCCAACGCGCACCCGAACCTCGTCGTGCTCTTCGTCATCCCGCTCATCGTCCGCAGGCTCCTCCTGCTCTGCGAGCGCGAACACGTCACCCGCGACGGCCTGGTGCTCGGGCTGCTCGTCTCCTACCAGGTCTACCTGGGCGAGGAGGCGCTCCTGCTCACAGCCACCGGCCTGGCCGTCTTCGCGGCGGCGTACGCGCTGCTGCGCCCGGAGGTGGCGCGGGCGGCGTACCGGCCCCTGGCTGCGGGGCTGGCGCTGGCGGCCACGACCGGGCTCGCGCTCACCGGCCCCGCGCTGGTCTTCCAGTTCTTCGGGCCGCAGAATTACGCGAGCCTCATTCACGGGCCCGCGGGCAACGACGTACGTGCGCTGGTGGAATACGCGGGCCGATCGCTGGCGGGGGACGCGAACGTGGCGGCGAGCCTGTCGATGAACCTCACCGAGCAGAACGCCTTCTTCGGCTGGCCCCTGCTCGTGCTGACCGTCGGCATCGTCGTGTGGTTGCGCCGCAGGGCGGTCGTGCTGGCGTTGGCGGCCGTGATCGCCGTGTCGGCCTGCTTCGCGCTCGGCCCCGAGATCGTCTTCTACGGCGAGCGCACCGGGATCCCCGGCCCGTGGCTGTTCATGTCGCGCCTGCCGCTGTTCGAGTCGGTGGTGGAGTCCCGCTTCACGATGGTGTGCGTCCCGGCCGTCGGCGCGCTCCTGGCTATCGGCGCCGACCACGCGCTGGCGGCCGCGGCGACCCTGCCCAGGGCTCCCGTACGCGTGCTGCTCTGCCTGGCGCTGGCCGAGGCGTTGCTGCCGCTCGCCCCCACGCCGATCGCCGCGGCCGACCGTCACCCGGCGCCCGCCTTCTTCACCGCCGGCGTGTGGCGCGAGTACGTGCGCCCCGGACACTCGGTGGTGACCGCGCCGCTGCCCGACGCCGCCGACGCGACCCCGCTGCACTGGCAGGTGGCCGCAGGCCTGGGCTTCCCGCTGGCCGAGGGCTACTTCGTCGGCCCGTACGGACCTGAGCGCCAGGGCGTCTACGGCGCCCCGCCCCGCGCCACCTCCTCCCTGCTGCGCGAGGTACGCGACACCGGCGAGGTGCCACGGGTGACCGTGGACCACCGCCGGGCTGCCCGCGAGGATCTGGCGTTCTGGCGTGCCGACGCCGTCGTGCTCGGGCCGCACCACCGGCAGGTCGCGCTGCACGCCACACTGACCGCCCTGCTGGGCCCCGGCCGCCATGTCGCCGGGGTGTGGGTCTGGGACGTCCGGAACATCGTGCAACCTTTCCCGGCGTCGGCGCTGTCGTAGACGATGACCACAACTGAGGAGACGGTGAGCGGTGCGACCCGACGAGGAGCAAGACTACGTCGCGTACGTGACGGCGCGACTACCGGCCCTGCGTCGCCTTTCCTACTACCTGTGCAAGGACGAGCACCGGGCCGACGACCTCGTGCAGAGCACGATCACCCGGCTGTACGTGCACTGGCGGCGTGCCCGTGAGGCCCGCGACCTGCACCGCTACGTCGACAAAATGCTGGTGCGGACCTTTCTCAACGACCAGCGGCTGGGCTGGTGGACGCGGGTGTGGCTGACCGACCGGCCGCGCGAGCTGCCCTGCCCCGGCGGTGACATGGAGACGAAGGTGGTGGTGCACGATGCGCTCGCCCAGGTGCCGCCGCGCCAGCGCGTGGTGCTCGTGCTGCGGTTCCTGTGCGATCTGCCGGTGACGGAGGTGGCGGAGTTGCTGGGATGCTCGGCGGGCAATGTGAAGAGCCAGACCGCGCGCGGCCTGGCCCGGCTGCGCGAGCTGCTCGATCTGCGGGAGTTCACGGTGGAAGAGGTGGGCGAGCATGGATCGCGGTGAATGGCACGGCTCGACGCGGGATCACGCCGTGCTTGGCCTGCTGCGTGACGTCGAGCCCTCAGCGGGCGGCTCCGTTGACATCGGGCGGGCGATGCGCGCCGGACGGCGGCGTGTGCGGAGACGACGGGTCGCCGTGGCTGTCGCGGCGGCCGCCGCGACCGCGCTCGCCGTTTTCCTGCCCTCGCTGCCGTGGACGCGTCCGGCGCCTCCGGCCACGCCGGCGTCGCAGCTCGTGCAGGACGGGCAGGCGTTCGACGCGGCCGCCCCCGCTTTCTTGGTGGGCTCGGCAGGCGGGTTCACCCCCGACAGCTACGAGACCGGCCGCTACCGCCAGGTCATCAGGCTGCGCTCCACGGACCCCGCCAGCCGAGCCACCGCGGTCATCACCATGTATGCCCCCGGCCGCCAACCGAGCCTGCCCGACGGCGAGCCCGCCCCGCCCGTCAACGACCGCCCGGCCCGCTGGATCCCCCGCGGCCTGGCGTGGGAATGGGCACCCGGGGCCTGGGGCACCGTGGCCCTGGAAGATCAGACCGAGGACAGGGATAGGGCCCACCGCGTGGCGCAGAGCGTGCTCCCCCGGCGCGGCGCGCCGGTCTCCATCCCCTTCACGGTCGACCCGGCGGCGATCGGTGCCGGTCGCCGGCTGATCGGCGTCGTGACCTCGTACCCGAACGACCAGGTCACGACACGGGTGTCGGTCAAATACGGCACCCATGACCTAGCCGGCGACTGGATCGAGGTCGGCGTACGGCAGCCACGGCCGTCCACCGCGCCCAATGCCGACCTCAGCAGCACACCCGCGGCGATCTCCGCCTCGGAGGTGCTGCTGCTCCCTGCCGGGAAACCGTACGCGATCTTCGCCAGAGGCGGAGACGGGCCGGCCAGGCGAACCCTCGCCACCGCCGTCACCGTGAATGCCGGGTCACTGAACACGTGAATCCCGGATCTCCACCGATCAGCCGCGGCCCACAGCTCGACGGAGATGTCGGCGGGGACGTGATGGCCGCGTCCCCGGAGGTGGGCGGGCGGCGGTCTGCTCGGCGCTGTCGCAGGCGACCACATGAGCACCGACTCGGGCGAACGGCCGGTCGGCACGCACCTCCGGGGGGCGGATGCGGAGATCCTGCAAAAAGGGGCGCACGCGCTGCGCTCCAAGGGGCCGCCGGTGCCGAGGGAGAAGCTGTGATGCGCTGGAGGCGGCCGGGTCGCCGGTCAATCCGCATGACGACGCCAAGGGCGACATCTGGCAGGCCTTCGACACCCTGCTGGCCAGCGCCCAGCGCACCGGACTCGTCCGGGCCGACATCGACGATCTGCGAAGTCTGACGCTGGGCGCACTGACGATGGAACGCCACGCCCGTGACAGCAACCGACCGGCCGGCCGGATGACCGACATACTCCTGGATGCCCTGCGACGGACAACATGATCCAATCGCCAGCGGTGGCATCGCTGATCCATGGCATGGCATGGCATGGTCGCTCAGCCGACAGTTGGGTGAGGGAGAGGTGGTCGGGGGCTCGCCGGTCCGACGTCCGGTCCCAAGCCGACGAACTCAAAACCGTCGAATTGTGAACCCCCGGAAGGCCGCCGCTCACATTCCGGCCGCCCCGCACCGCGTGCGGAAACCCACCGACGATCTCGTGCCTGCCGAGGATACCAATGCGCCATTCTTCCGAGATTGACATCATCTCGGAAGTACGGCTGGCCCCGAGTCGTACGGCGGAGCTCGAACCCCCTCGACGACATTGCAGCAGGTCAGAGCGCTCAAGATCCACCCATGGCCGGAATTCCCGTTATCTCGGCTCGACCCGACTGTTGCCGCTCTCGCCGGCTCGCCCGGCCGTTCGTCGGCGTGGGCATTGGCCTCTTCTCAGTTCTGCACCATCTCTTCGGTGCGCAGGTCGCTGGCGAGGTCGTAGAGGCTCATCGGTCAGTCGTCCTCAGCGGTTCGGCGGTGATGGTGGCCAGACCAATCTGGTCGGCCAGGAGCGCGAGCAGGGGCCCGGCCGGGTGATGCGCGGCCGGGCGGGAGGCGGTTATCGGGGGAGGTCGCGGGCGGCGCGGAGCGCCAGGTTGGCCTGCTCCAAGAGCGGTGGGACGTGTTCGGCGGCCCACGCGGCGAACAGGTCGTGGTCGGGGTTGCTCGGGGTTGGTGGGCCATATGCGGCGCCAGCAGGGGCAGCCGTTCGGTTCGACCCACGCTTCTGACGCCGACATCCGCGCCGCACGCCGACGCCGACCAGGCAACGCGCTAGGGAAGCTTCGCAACCAAGAACAGCCTCAGCTCCCGCAGTCAAGATCGTTCTCAGCGCCGACGGCTGTCCGCCGGTTCCTCGCCCCCGGATGTGCCTGGGTGGTCAGCTCCATGCTCGCGTCGGTGGCGGGGCAAGACGGTCGACGGCGGCGAGGCGTACCTCCTCGGCGCGGGACACCGAAGTGGAACCGGCCGACCGGAGAAAGACGGTCCAGATTTTTATGCCGATTGCCGCCCCATCCGGCGTACCAGATGATCAGACGATCGGTTCCAGGCGCCTTCCACGTACCTTCATTGACCCCGGTCTGTGCCGTCGTTGCGGCACCCCACGCGCCTAGATAGCCTGAAGTTGCAAAGTACAGACGTTCAGCACGTCGGGCCTCCTTCCCGGGGGTCGACCTTGACTGTGACGAGGGGCTCGGCCGCGCCAACGGCCTGGGCCCCTTCGTCATGAGCAACGCTAGAACAGATCGTCTCCGAGGTTGTAATGGCGAGTTCGGAGGCACTCCGCTCAATCGCGAACGAGGCCACGCTACGGGCGTGACCTCGTGTCGGGGAGGAACACAGTGTGCCGGTAGGAGCGGCCTTACCTTCCGGTAAGCGCCTGGGCCGAGATGGTCCCCTTCCTGTCCTTCGACGTCGAGATCCGCAAGGTGATCTGCTCGACGAATGCGATCGAGAGAACGCCCGCATCCGCAAGGCCGTCCGAGCCCGTGGCCACTTCCCGTCGGAGGCCGCCGCGTTGAAATGCGTCTACATGGCGCTGATGAGCCTGGATCCGACCGGCAAGGGTCGGCGCCGCTGGACGACGCGCTGGAAGGCACCGTTGAACGCCTTCCAGATCGCCTTTGAAGGCCGGCTCACCCCCACCAGCCACTAACACCCACAACAACCAAGTCACCGGGGTTGGTATCCGCTGCGACGTCACGAAATGATCAGCGGCGAGGCCGGTCGTGAGCCCGACGCGTTCTTGGAGCCATGAGCACGTAACCAAGTCTGGTGCCGGGGGCGGTCGAGGGGTTACGTCCTGTCACTACGAGTACGCCGACCAGATTCGTCGGTCCCTGTGCCGCCCTCCGGCTGGCCTCAACCGTATCGAACCCCTGATCGTTGAGGAAGACGTGGTGGCA
>NZ_SMKP01000483.1:0-344 GCF_004349015.1 Nonomuraea diastatica | reverse complement strand
TGATGGGGTTATCGGCAAAGTCGTGTCACTAGGGCTTTCCGCCGCTTCCACCAGGCCAGACCGCGCTGACCTGCGGGTTCAGGCCCGAACATGCCCTGGATCATGAATTAGCTGCGGAACGCGGGTGTCGAGGTAGGACCGGACGGTCAGCCAGTGCGCGGCGCCATCTTCGGATTGATGGCAGCCGGAGATCTTCACCTGGGTCTTGACCGGGCGTAGCGCGCGCTCGCCCATGTTGTTCGTGAACGGCACCCAGCCGGGGAAGTCGGCGAAGCGCAGCACGTCAGCGGCCCGGTCCTGCAGGCGTTGGAGCAGGTTGCGGGCCGGGGACTGTTTCCGTCCTG
>NZ_SMKP01000482.1:0-356 GCF_004349015.1 Nonomuraea diastatica | reverse complement strand
CCGACCGGCCCTACTTCTCCGGCAAGCATCGCGTGCATGGGATGAACGTGCAGGTCATCGCCTCACCGGACGGGACGATCCTGTGGACCTCTGGAGCACTGCCGGGCAAGACGCACGACCTGAGTGCTGCCCGGATCTGGGGCATCTTGCGCGCCCTGGAGGAAGCCGGAATCATCGCCCTCGCCGACAAGGCGTATCAGGGAGCCGAGGGCCCGGTTCTCACCCCGTACAAGGGCAAGGACAAGCCGGAGTCACAGAAGCAGGCCAACCGCTCGCACGCCAGGTTGCGCGGACCCGGGGAACGCGCGAATGCGCAGCTGAAGAGCTGGAAGATCCTCCGGAAGCTACGCTGCAGC
>NZ_SMKP01000481.1:0-368 GCF_004349015.1 Nonomuraea diastatica | reverse complement strand
GCCCTCGTGGTTCTACAAATGGAAGAACCGCAGGCCAACAGCTCGGGAAGAGCGGCGTGCCCGGCTGGATGAGGAGATCAAACGGCTTTTTGCCGCCTCTGGTGGCACCTACGGGTCGCCCCGCATCGCCCAAGATTTGAGGGCGGAGGGCTGGAAGCTGTCGGAGAACACCGTGGCCAAGCGGATGGCCGAACTCGGTTTGGCCGGCCGCGGGCCGAAGAAGCCGCGTTCGCTGACCCGGCAGGGCAAGCGGCCGGCCGCGCCGGATCTGGTGCGGCGGAAGTTCACCGCAGTCGCTCCGGACGTGCTGTGGGTCGGCGATGTCACGATGATCCGCACCGATGAGGGGCCGCTGTACTTGGCTTCGG
>NZ_SMKP01000480.1:0-372 GCF_004349015.1 Nonomuraea diastatica | reverse complement strand
TATCCGTGGCATCGAAACCGAACCAGCGCTCAGTGGCCGCGAACAACCGCAACACCTGCCGGTGCTCAACCACCACACCCTTCGGCCGACCCGTCGACCCCGACGTATAGATCACATAAGCCGCATCCCCCTCGACAGGCTCCCCAGCACGTTCGGGGACATCGTCCACATGCAGGACCGGAACCTCGACATCAAAGTCCATCCGGGTATTGACCAGCACCGCGTCCGGATCCGCGTCGGACAGGACATGCGCGATCCGCGCCGCCGGATAACCCGGATCCACCGGCACATACGTGCCACCGGCCCGCCACACCCCCAACAACATCGCCGGCAACTCCAACGCCCGCTCCGCACACACCACCACCCGCGAAC
>NZ_SMKP01000076.1:0-45341 GCF_004349015.1 Nonomuraea diastatica | reverse complement strand
GGTCGAGGTTGACCCGCTCACCGAGGATGACGTGGTCGCGTGGGTGGCAGCCGAGCTGGAGGCGGGAAGGGGCGGCCGGATCGTCACCCCCAACGTCGACATCTGCAGAGCCGCCGTCGCCGATCCCGAGCTGCACGACCTGGTGCGCTCGGCGGAGCTCGTCGTGGCCGATGGCATGCCGCTGGTGTGGGCGGCCAGGCTGCAGGGCACCCCGCTGCCCCAGCGCGTCACGGGAGCCGACCTCATCTGGTCGCTCAGCCGGTGCGCCGCCCGTCACGGCTGGCCCGTCTACCTTCTCGGCGGCCCGCCCGGCGTCGCACGCAGGGCCGCGACCGCGCTCACCAGTCGCTGTCCGCGACTCCCGATATGCGGTGCCCATGGTCCGCCGTACGGCTTCGACGCGACCCCCGAGGGCAGGGAGAGAGTCCTGCGGAAGGTGGTCGGCGCACGGCCGCGGCTCGTGTTCGCCGGGCTGGGATTCCCGAGACAGGACCGGCTCATCGCCGACCTGCGGCACGAGCTGCCGGGGACGTGGTTCCTGGGGTGCGGCGCGGCGATCGGATTCGCCGCGGGGACGGTCGCCAGGGCTCCGGAGTGGATGCGGCGGGCCGGGCTGGAATGGGCGTTCCGGCTGGCCGTCGAGCCCGGCCGGCTGGCGCGCCGCTACCTAATCGACGACCTGCCGTTCGCGGCCCGGCTGCTGGGCGGCTCGCTCACCGCACGGGTCAGGTCCGGCGCCCGTTCACATCCGGCACCCCGGCAGAGCGGCTGACGCCGACGTGTGAGCGCCGGATGGCCGGGTCAGGTGGCGGTGAGGGCTCGTACGCGGGCGACGTCCTCGGGGGTGAGGCCGCGGGCCGCGTCGCGCAGGGCCTGGCGGGAGTCCATGGGCCGGTACGCCGTGCGTGACAGGCCCGACCAGGCGAACCCCTTCCCGGGCCCCTTCCCGGGCCCCTTCCCGGGCCCCTTCCCGGGCCCCTTCCCGGGCCCCTTCCCAGGCGCCGAGGGTCCGGTGCAGGCCCTGAGGATGCGGCGTTCGGCGGCGGGCGTCCAGGGCAGGGCGGCGTGGTCGTACAGGTCGCGGAAGCGGGGGAGCGGGTCGGCGGCCAGGGATTCGTACGACGTGATGAGGATGCCCGGCGTGCGGGCCAGGATCGAGCGGGTCACCCGCCACAGCGCGGCGGCCTTGGCGATGCGGTCCTGCGAGCCGACCAGGGCGCGCAGCTCCAGCAGGCCGGGGTGGTCGCGCACGAGCAGCGGCTGCTCCAGCAGCTCGTGGAAGTAGACGGTCCACCCCAGCCGGTGCCAGCTGGCCACGAACGACACCGGATCGCGCACCAGTGCGATCACCCGGCACCCCAGGCGGCGGGCGAACCAGCCGGCGCTCAGCACCGCGAACGGGTCGTCCAGCAGCGCCCGCCGGCCCGCCAGCCGGCCGAGCGTGAAGGTGGTGCCGTGACGGACGAGGCGGGCCAGGTCGTACGGCGAGTGGTTGGCCCGCAGCTCGGACAGCCAGCGGTAGCGCAGGGCGACCGTGTCGCGGAAGGCGGGCAGCCAGGTGGCGGCGTTGTCGTCGCAGATGTACTGGAACCGGTGGGTCACCTCGGCCCTGAGCACTCCCGGGCAGCGTCCTGGCGGGTGTTGCGGGTTGAGCGGCTCGTTGACGTAGACGAGATCGCCGCCCGCGGCGAGCATCTTGCCGGTCCAGCTCGTGCCGCTTCTCGGCAGGCCGGTCACCAGCACGGGGGCTCGTGTCACGCGGCCGCCCACGTGCGAGGGCGAAGCGCCGTCAGGGTGTGACGCCCGAACGGGTGCAGGCCGTAGCGGCGGTGGAGCTGCCACAGGGGAAGCAGGTTCTTCACCAGTACGCCGCCCGACCAGCCGATGACCGCTCCGAGCGCCCCGTACGAGGGGATCAGGGCCAGGTCGAGGGTCAGCGTGCAGGCGATCGCGGCCAGCAGGTTGAGCAGGCTCGCGCCGGTGTGCCCGGCGGCGGTCAGCACCACGTCGACCATCCCGCAGGCCGTGGCCACCATCATCGTCCCCGCCAGCACGAGCGCCACCGGCGCCGCCTGGCCGTAGGAAGGGCCGAGCAGGTGCAGCAGCCAGGGCGCCAGCGCCGCGTACCCCAGCCAGACCGGCCAGGTCATCAGCACCAGCCAGACCGTGGCGGTCTGGTAGAGCTCCCCTGCGCGAGCCCGCTCGCCCTCGGTGAGCGCCCTCACCAGCCGGGCCTGTACGGCCTGCGCCAGCCCTTGGTTGGCGAGCTGCCCGATCACCTTGAACCGGGTGGCGGCCGTGTAGACGGCGGCCTGCGCGGGCCCGCCGAGCGCGGCGACGATCACGATGTCCACCCGCTGGAACACCGCCTGGATCGCCCCCGCGACCGAGCGGGGCGCGGTGTGCCGCCACAGGTCGCGGCCCGTACCCGGCAGGTACGGCGTGCGCGGCGCCCGTCCCCGCAACGTGGTGGCGGCCAGGACCGGCAGCAGCGCGTACGGCGCCGCCCACGCCACCGGCAACCACCACACCGCCCCGGCCAGCGCCACGGCGGTCACCAAGGCGAGCTGGCACCCCGGCACCAGCACGCCGTCCAGCGCCACGGTGGGCCGCATGGCCCCGAACCCCCTGGTGGCGGCCAGCAGGACGTCGCCCGCCACCATGAGCGGGATTGCCGCGGCGGGCAGGCCGAGGTGCGGGTAGAGGAGCGCGCCCGCGGCGCAGGCCGCCACCACGCTGGGGAGGAGCGCCGCCCGGATATATCCCGAAATGCCGCGATACTCGTAGGTTTTCGCTCGGGCGATGAAGTAGATCAGCCCGTTCCCGGCGTCCAGCTTGGCGATCCCGGCCGCCATCAGGGCCAGCGCGGTCACCGTGAAGAACGCCCCCGCCTCCGCCGCCGTGAACGCCCTCGTCACCACCACGACCAGGGCGAACTGCGCGAGCGCGCTGAACACGGCCCCCATGACCCCGGCGACCCCACGCCGCCCCACCGAACCGGTCACTGACGCCACGACGGCTCACCGCCCAGCCACCGCGCCAGCCGGGCGTCGTACGGGGCGAAGTGCTCCCGCAGAGCCCGCGCCAGATCGGGCGGCACCCGGCGCGGCAACGACCGGCCGTTGTGCCGCTCGAACTCCGGATAGCCCAGCCGGGGCACCTCCAGGAAGTCCAGCACCCGGTCGTAGACGGCCTTCGGCCGGGCGAAGAACAGGTGGCTGTCGAGCACCAGGATGCGCTCGCGCCCGAACAACGGCTCCAGCCGGTCGAGCTGGTCGGCGTAGCGGCCCCGGGCGAGGTACGCCTGGTGGCGATGCGCGTGGTGTACCGCGAAAGGCTCATTCCGCAGCAGCTCCTCCGCCCCCGCCAGGCGCCGTTCCTCCAGCTCCACCGCGCGCTCGAAGTGCGACTCCGTCTCGAACCCCCTGGCCAGCTCGTGGGCGTGCGCGGAACAGGCCCGCTCCACCGGGTCGCGCACCAGCACGATCAGCTTCACACCGGGCAGGTCGGCCGCGATGCGCCGCCCGGCCAGGGGATGGAACAGGTAGTAGGGCGACGACTCGAACGCCAGCGCCCGCGCGCCGTACCGGCGGCCGAGCAGCGCCGCGCCGGCCCGCAGCGGGAAATGGGCCTGGTACCAGGACATTCCCCGCTCGTAGCCGACGTCGAAGTAGTGCACGCCCTTGTGCAGCACCGGCTTGAGCAGCAGCGGGTGTTGTTCCAGGGCGCGGTACAGCGAGGTGGTGCCGCACCGCTGCGCCCCCGCGATCAGGAACGACGGCAACATCCGAGCGCCCGACGTGAACCTGCCCGTGTTCCTGGACAACGACAACACCGGCGCCTTCAATGCCTTCACGTGAGCAGCTCCTCGTGGTCGACGACCGGGCAGAGCCAGGTCTCGGGAGGCCCGAGCGGGGCGTGGCCGTCGGCCGCGTGCCTGTCGGCCAGCGCGATCAGGTAACGCAGGGCGGTCTGCCTCGCCACCGACGCCGACACCCCCAGGGGCGCGAGCACGCGTACGGACTGCGCCAGGCAGGCCCGCGCCGCAACCGGCGGGCTCATCCTGCGCAGGGCCCGCTGGAAGAAGTGGTGCACGGCGTCGAGCCCGTAGGGCGCGCCGACTTCGTACCGCTCCCAGTCCCACACGAGCAGCCGCCCGTCGGGAGAGGGGCACATGTTCCAGGGCGCGAGGTCACCGTGCCAGGCCGGGGACGGCCCTCCGGTGGCCGCGATCTCCTTGATCGCGGCGAGCCGCAGCGCCTCGCTCACCCGGCCGCGCCGGACCGGCAGAGGGGCGAGCGCCAGCACCGTGAGCCCCTTCCAGCAGCCGTGGTGCAGCACCCTGGGCGCGACCACTGTGTCCAGCGACATCCCGGCCAGCCGGCGCAGGGCGGCCGCCTCGGCGGCGACCAGCTCGCGGGCGCGCGGACTGTCGCCGATCTTCACGAACGCCAGCCGCCGCGCTCCCGAGCGGACCTCCAGAATGGGCTTGCGGTTGGCCCGCCGCGCGGGACGCACGTGCAGGACCGTCTCGACCGGCCGCGCGAAGACCTCGCTCAGGTGCGCCGCGATCGAGCCCTCGACCGGCACCACGACCTGCGACCCCACATGCCACCAGCGGCGCGGCGCGAGCCGGCGCGGCAGGGCCGCGTGCGGCAGCACGGTGTACGGGCGGGGCGAGCCCGGCCCGGGATACAGCAGCCGCACGGTCTCCGCGAGATAGCCGAGGCGGACGGCGGCGTCGGTCATGCGTTCCTCCACAGGATGGCGAACGAGATGAGATACAGGCTGAGCGGCGTGACCAGCCCGTCGTAGACGAACATGTAGAGCAGCACGAGCCCCATCACGAGCACCCCGGCCAGCCCGATGGGGCTGCGGTCACGCCAGTGCCGCCGGATGGCGCCCGCGAAGAACGCCACGTAGAGGGCCGCCCCGGTGAACCCCTGCGTCATGATCAGCAGCCAGAGCTGCCCGTCGCTGCCCAGCGGCGGATGCCCGCAGCCCGTGCACCACTGGGTCTTGCCCGTGGTGATCGTGCGGTGGTTGCCCGTCGCGTTGCGCGTGTTGCCGTAGCCGATGACCGGCGAGTGCGTGGCGGCGGCGAGCGTCGCGGTCACGGTGAAGGCCCTGATGTCGTTGGAGTGTGGTTTGTCCAGCCGCTGCGCGAACAGCGGGGCGAGCGGGCTGAGCGCGAACGCCAGCGCCGCCACGGCCACGCCTGCGCAGAGCGCGACCCGCGTGCGCCCGCCCACCCGGACGATCAGGTAGAGCACGGCCAGGCCGAGACCGATCCACAGGCCGCGGTTGAGGGAGTAGACGATGGGGACGGCGGCCAGAGCGATCAGCACGACGGCGGAAGCCCTGCGCCGCCGCCCGCCGTGCACCCACCAGCCGGCCACGAACCAGACCAGCAGCACCGACACGTTGCTGCCCCACGCGTTGGCCCATTCGAAGGGCGCCTCCGGCCTGGGCATGGCGTAGCCGAGCACCTTCTGCGTCTGGCCGGCGGTGGGGTGGATGAGGTTCTGGACGAACGGGTTCTCGCCGATCCAGCCGGGCAACAGCAGCTCCACCGGCGAGGTGAAGGAGAACGACGGGAACAGCACGCCGAGCAGCCCGCCCGCGACCGTGGTGACGAAGAGCGCGCCCATCATCCGCACCAGGCGCAGCTGCGGCAGCTCGCGCTCGGTCAGGTTGCCGAGGTAGAGCACCACGATGAGGATCGCCGTGTAGAGCGCCAGCCGCATGCCGTAGCCGATGATCCTGCCGGACCCGAGCTCGCCGTAGGTGCCGGGCGGCATCTCCGCCAGCATCAGCCCGCTCACCAGATAGCCGGCCAGCAGCAGCAGCCACAGCCCGAACCCGCGCGGCACCCTGATCGGCCGGCGCCGCCAGAGGATCACCGCCATGGGCGCCGCCACGACGATCACCGACAGGCCGCCGAACCCGAGCGCCCACCAGACCGGATAGCCGACGAGCAGCGCGGCGATGGGCCACGCGGGGCCTTTCACGCTGGTTTGCCCCGCCGCCGGGGCCGGTGCAGCGCCTGCATGCGCGTGCTCTCCGCCGGCACGCTCACTTCCAGCTCGCCGGTCGCGACGAGCTTGCCGAGCGAGGTGTGCGGGTGCGCCTCGATGAAGGGGACGAACGACGGCACCGCATCGGTGGCGGCCACCGCGCCGATGACAGGCACGTCGTGCCGGGCGAGGCGGCGTACGGTGGCCGCGACCTCGGTGGAGGTGACCCGGCGGAGCCCGACGAGCAGCAGGGCCGCGTCCGCCCTGGACAGGTCGCGCACATCTGAGCCGTCGAGCACCGTCAGCGGCGCGCCGATCATGAGCGGCTCGGCAGGCGACGAGACGTAGAGGTGCGCGGGCAGCGCCTTGACCAGCAGCCGGTTGCCGGGGCATGCGGCGACCACGGCGCTGGCCAGGTCGTGGGCCCGATCGCGGCGCAGGTCGTGGGGCCGGTCGTGGGGCCGGTCGTGGGGCCGGTCGAGGGGCAGGTCGTGCTCGCCCGGCCTCGACAGGTCGGCGAGGACGGGCAGGCCGGTCAGGCGCTCGATGTCGGCGGCCGTGCGCAGCCGCGTGTCGAGCCGGTCGCGGGCTTGGGCGGCGGCCGCGCCGGCGAGCAGCCCGGCCATGAGCCCGGTGCCGAAGTAGAGCGGCAGGACGGGGCTGCTGGGCTCGGCCGGCGGCTCGGCCTTGCTGATGATCGCGCCGGGGGTCACCGCGACGGTCCGCAGCTCGTCGTATTTCAGCGCGAGGTTGGCGGCCTGCCGGTTGAGGACGTTCTGGCGCTGGGTGGCGATCGCGTGCTCGGCGCTGCCCCTGGGCAGCGTGTGCAGCCGCTTGATCGTCAGCTCGATCGCGGAGTTGACGTGCTTGAGCTTGGCGAGGACCGTCCGCTGCTGCTCGGCCATCGCGGTCAGCGCGTTGTGGCGGCGGTGGGCGAGGTAGGCCTCGGCGTACGCGCGGGACTGGGTGGCCGCGGCGGCCGGCTCGGCGGCGGTCACCGCGATCCACAACACCGCGGAGTTGGGCGGCACCGAGACCTCGACCTCTTCGGGCTCGGCGCCCCGCAGCGCCATGGCGGCCCGCGCGGCGACCACGGCGGACTGGGCGACCTGGGCCTCGGTGTCGAGGTTGAGCGCCTCGCGCTGGCGGTTGGTCACCTGGTTGCCCGGCTCCTGCGTGCCGACGGGCATGACGAGCACCTGCGTGGTCGCGGTGTAGGAGGCCGGCGTGAACCACAGCAGCGCGATCCCCGCGGCGCCCCCGGCGACGACGCAGCCGACGAGGATCGCCCAGCGCCGGCGCAGCGGCGCGAGATGCTCACCCAGGTGGGCGCCGGAGCGGGGGACCTGAGGGTCCGGCGGCAGGCTCATGAGGGCTCTCCTGGATCATGTGCGCGTCGTCATCGATCAGCGACTCTGCGTCACCGGCCGGGTGTGCGCCCACTATAGGGCCGCCCGCCTTTACCTTGGCTGAATACACAAGATTTTCTCCGGTACGGCCACAAAGAAGCCCCTCCATAAATCGAAATATTCGGAAAATTCGGACGAATTGTTGGCCGTGGTGACGTGGGGAGACTTCCACACTGGCTGAAGTTCGCGGAATGACATGGCAAGGTTCAGGTTTGATAGGCAGGGTCGTTCGACAAGGGGGGTTGGAAGGCTTTGCGGCAACGGGGCATTTCTCAAAACGCGGCGAACACGGCATTCGCCGGCCTGATCCTGGCCGTGGCCGCGACGATGGCCGCCTGCTCCACCGTGGCCGGCTCCAACGCCGGGGCGTCGATCGCGGTCGAGGAGCCGGCGCGTGACGTCGCGGGCCCGCCCGCGTGCACGGCGACCAGCAAGCTCATCCCGTCGTGCGGCGCCTGGTGGGGCATCGCGCCCGAGATCTTCACCGGCGCCCCGGTGGAGGAGGCGTTGCGCGGCGCGGAGTCGCGCATGGACGCCGGCGCCGACGTGTTGCACGTCTACCACCGGGGCAGCGAGTTGTTCCCGACCGAAGCCGAGATCAGGCTGGCCCGCGACCCGGCCAGGCCGAGGCTGCTCCTTATCAACTGGAAGCCGTCGTTCGACCACACCTGGGCCGAGATCGCCGACGGGGCGCTCGACGCCAGGATCGACCGGCTGGCCGGCTACCTCCGGCGCACCTTCCCCGAGCGGTTCTTCCTCACCCTGCACCACGAGCCGGAGAACGACGTGGACGCCTCGTCGGGCTCGGGCATGCAGGCCACCGACTACGCGGCGATGTTCCGGCACATCGTTGTCCGGCTGCGGGAGCGGGGCGTGAAGAACGCCGTCATGGTGATGACGTACATGGGGGCGCCCAACTGGGCGGCCAAGTCCTGGTTCGAGGACCTCTACCCAGGTGACGACGTGGTCGACTGGGTGGCCATGGACCCCTATGCCGACCATCGGGTCGACGACTTCGAGAGCCTGGTCAACAAGACCCGCAAGGAATATCCCGACTGGCCGGGCTTCTACCGGTGGATGCAGGCCCGCTTCCCCGGCAAGCCGGTCATGGTGGCCGAGTGGGGGGCGTTCTCGCGGCCGCTCGACCGGTCGTTCAAGCGGGCCTTCTTCGAGTCCGTACGCCGGCAGATCAAGCGCTATCCCCAGATCAAGGCGCTGATCTACTTCGACTCGCCGCAGGCGCCGCGCGGCGACACCAGCTTCGACTCCGACGAGGCGGCCGACCGCGCGTTCACCGCCCTCGCCCGTGACCCCTACTTCCGCGCCACCCCGGTGCCGCGGCCCTAGCGGGCGCCGACCTTCTCGCCCCGCGGCTGGGGAGCCTCGGCTCTGGCGCGCAGGCGCCAGCCCGCGACGGTGACCACGGTGGCGGCGGCGAGGACGCAGACGGTGAGGGTGTCGTCCACGTCGAGCAGCTTGAGGGCGGAGGCGAGCAGGACGATCGCCAGCATCGCCCGGATGAGGCCGCCGGGCGCGCGCGAGGAGATTTTGGCGCCGAGATAGACGCCCGGGATCGAGCCGATGAGCAGCGACAGCGTGAGGTCCGCCTGGAAGTCGCCGAACAGCAGGTGGCCGAGCGCCGCGGACACGACCAGCGGCACGGCCTGCACGAGATCCGTGCCGACGAGCTGGTTGGCCTTGAGCGCCGGATAGAGCACGAGCAGGGCCACGATGATCAGCGATCCCGAGCCGACGGACGAGACGCCGACGACCAGCCCGCCTATCATACCGACCAGTAGGGTCGGAATCGGGCGTACGACGATCTCATGCGTGCTCGACGTGCCGCCCCGCCCGCCGAGCCAGGTCTTGACCGCCATGCCCGCCATGGCCAGCAACAGCGCCACGCCGAGCGCATATTTGACCGTGTCGGTGACCGCGAACGCGCGGGCCAGGAACACCCCGCAGAACGCGGTAGGCACCGAACCCGCGCACAACCAGGCCACCAGGCGCAGGTTGACCGTGCCGGTGCGCAGATGCACCACGCCGCCGACCGGCTTCATCACGGCCGAGGCGACCAGGTCGCTGGAGACGGCGGCCAGGGGCGGGACGTTGAAGAACAACATCATCATGGGCGTCATGAGGGCCCCGCCGCCCATGCCGGTCAGGCCCACCACGATCGCGACGAGGAACGACCCGCCGATCAGCGCCACGTCTGTGCTCATCGGTCACTCACCGGCTCCTCATTCGCTGCGCGGAGTGCCTCGTTCCTCGGCCCTCCACTCCGCTCACTGCGTCGGGTTCGCTCCCTGCTCATCGGTCACTCACCGGCTCCTCATTCGCTGCGCGGAGTGCCTCGTTCCTCGGCCCTCCACTCCGCTCACTGCGTCGGGTTCGCTCCCTGCTCATCGGTCGCTCACCACCACGGGCGCTGTCAACGGACCCGGCCCTCGGACCTCAGGGTCTCCAGCACCTGGGAGACGGCCGCCTCGATCGTGATGTGCGTGGTGTCGATCGTGAGGTCGGCATCGTCCGGCTCTTCGTACGGGTCGGAGATGCCGGTGAACTCGGGGATGAGCCCGGCGCGGGCCTTGGCGTACAGGCCCTTGCGGTCGCGCCGCTCGCACTCCTCCAGTGGCGTGGCGACGTGCACGAGCAGGAAGTCGGCCCCTACGGACTCCACCGCCTCGCGCACCTCCGCGCGGGTTGCCGCGTAGGGGGCGATGGGCGCGCAGATGGCCAGACCGCCGTGCCGGGCGGCCTCGGCGGCGACGAAGCCGATGCGGCGGATGTTCAGGTCGCGGTCGGCCTTCGAAAAGGTCAGGCCCTTGGACAGCAGGTGGCGCACCACGTCGCCGTCGAGGTAGGTGACCGTGCGGGTGCCGAGCTCCAGCAGCGCGTCGCGCAGGCCGCGGGCGATGGTGGACTTGCCGGAGCCGGACAGCCCGGTGAAGAAGACCACGAGGCCGCGCCGGTGCGGTGGGCCCGGGATGCGCACGGGGTCGGGGCCCGCCAGGTGCTCGGTGGCGCCGTAGGCGGTGGCGACGTGCTCGCGCAGCTCCAGATCGATCTCCGGCTCGTCGCGTGGCGCCAGGGGGACGGAGACGACGAGCGTGCCCTGGGGCAACTGATCTCTTGCGCGCAGCGCGGCGCGTACGACGGCGGGGCCCGCCTCGCCGTACGCGAGGGGGAGCAGCAGGATCACCGCGTCGAGCTCTTTGGCGGTGGCGACGATCTCGGAGAGGTCCTCGAGTGGCCCGCGCATGGTGACGGCGAGCGCGGGCCGCCCGCCGAGCTCGGCCCGCACGTCGGACGGCGTGCGCCGCAGGTGCGCGAACGGCCCGTGCTCGGGTGTGCCGAGGGCGTGGACGGGCCCGGAGGTCAGCCCGTCGGGCTCGTGGGCGCTCACCGTCAGCGTGGCCAGCGGCAACCCTTCAGGGTCGAGCAGCGTGACCTCGTCGCCGGGTGAGACGTCGGCGGGCAGATGAAGGGTGACGGGAGCGGGCCACAACGTGCCGTCGGCGAGAGTGCCGCGCTCCTGCACGGCGTGCAGGTCGTCGTGGCCGAGGAACCCGGTCAGCGGCTCGAACGCGCCGGAGAGCATCAGCTCGAGATCGGCCAGCTCGCGCGGGTCGGGGGTCCACTCCACGTTCTCTCCATCCCAACTAATCCGATTGAATTGGTAGGAAAGAATCCTAGCGGGTGGAACCAGTCTGTCACTAGATGAGCCTGGCGAAGTGGTGCTGGGGTTTCCTGATCACCATGGTGATCTCGTCGTGGGAGGCGGGATAGCGGTCGTTGGTCAGCCTGGAGATCGCCGCGATGGCTGCGGCGCCGATGCGGCGGGAGCGCGCGGGGCCGCTGATGTTGCGCATCTCGTCGGTGATCATGAGGCCGCGGCTGAGACAGAACGCGTGCAGGCCGTCGCTCGACGTCAGCGGCTCGTAGACGGTCGGCAGCGGGCCCGGCCACCCCGGCGGGACGAGCGGGCGCCACAGCAGGCCGCGCAACCACGACGGCGTCATCCGGTCGAGCAGACCGTAGGCGGACCCGCGGTCGCGCATGCGCAGCAGCACCAGGCCGCCGGGGCGGAGCGACTGCAGCAGGCGGTCGAAGACGAGCTCGGCGTGCCTGACCCGCTCCAGCAGGAACGACACCTGCACCACGTCGTAGGCCCTGGGCGGCATGGGAACGCAGCGCAGGTCACCCAGCGACCACGAGGCCAGGTCACCCCGCTCCTCGAGGAGCCGCCTGATGACGGGGTGGTCCTCGTCGGCTCCCGTGGCCCTGGTCTCGATGTGCTCCAGCACCAGCGGCCCGTCCTGCGCGCAGCCGGCGACCAGCACGTCGAGCCGCTTGTGCGGCTGCATCGCGCAGTGCTCGCGGACCCGCTGACCGAAAAGGTCGCCTCGCTGGGCGACAGATCGCACCTCAGACATGTCACCTACAGTAATCAACCAATCGTTATGCGTAGCGTATTTCCCTGCTAGCGTCCTGGCCCGTGAGCGATGAGGTGCCCGAGCCGGGGATCTACGTGGGCAACGCGGGCGTCGACGGCGCCGGTGACGCCGGCTGGCTTCTCGGCCATTTCAAGCCCCCGGGCGATCCACGCCACAGCGACGACGTCGAGATCAAGTGGGGCGTGCACCCGCCGGGCGACCAGCGGGCGGCGTGGGCCGTCGGCGAGACGCGCACCGCCCTGCTCGTCCTGATCAGCGGGCGTTTCGTGGTCGAGTTCCGAGGCCGCGACGTGCTGCTGACCGAGCCGGGCGACTACGTGGTCTGGGGCAAGGGCGTCGACCATTCGTGGCGAGCGGAGGCGGCGTCGACCGTGCTCACCGTGCGCTGGCCCTCGGTGCCCGGCTACAAGCTCGGGTGAGCCGGCGCGCCGAGTACCCTGGGTGAGGAACCCCCGCGACCTGTCCCGGCCGGGGGTAGTCGTGTTGCCGCAAATGGGGCTGTGGGCGTATCTGATGAGTCTTTCCGGACTGCTTGACCTTGTTCGCGCTGACCCGAAACTGGCCGCCGCTCTCGAAGAGGGCGGCGACGTCGCGCTGGTCGCGCCGTCCGCGCTGCGTCCGTTCGGCGTGGCCGCGCTGGCGGGGCACGACCAGCGCATCGTGCTCGCGGTCACCGCGACGGGGCGCGAGGCCGAAGACCTGGCCGCGGCGCTGACCAGCCTGATCGAGCCCGCGGAGCTCGGCTCGGTGGCGGTGTTCCCGGCATGGGAGACGCTGCCGCACGAGCGGCTCTCGCCGCGCAGCGACACCGTCGGGCAACGGCTCGCGGTGCTCAGGCGGCTGGCCCACCCGGTCAAGGGCGACACCGCCGCCGGACCCCTCAGCGTGATCGTGACCCCGATCAGGGCGCTGTTGCAGCCGATCGTGAAGGGGCTCGGCGACCTGGAGCCGATCAGGCTGCGCGCGGGCGACGACGCCGACCTCGACGACGTGGTCGGCAATCTCGTCAACAACGGCTACCACCGGGTCGACATGGTGGAGAAGCGGGGCGAGGTGGCCGTGCGCGGCGGGCTGCTCGACGTCTTCCCGCCGACGGAGGAGCATCCGCTGCGGCTGGAGTTCTGGGGCGACACGGTCGAGGAGATCCGCTGGTTCAAGGTGGCCGACCAGCGCTCGCTCGAAGCGGCCGAGGACGGATTGTTCGCGCCCCCGTGCCGCGAGCTGCTGCTGACCGACGAGGTCAGGAGCAGGGCCCGCGCGCTGGCCGAGGAGCACCCGGCGCTGGCCGAGGTGCTCGACCAGCTCGCCGAGGGCACGCCGGTGGAGGGCATGGAGGCGTTCGCGCCCGTGCTGGCCGGGGAGATGGACCTGCTGCTCGACCACCTGCCGGCCAGGTCGGCGGTGTTCGTGTGCGACCCCGAGCGCATCAGGGGCCGGGCGGAGGAGCTCGTCCGCACCTCGCAGGAGTTCCTGGAGGCCTCGTGGATCAACGCGGCGGCCGGCGGCGAGGCGCCCATCGACCTGGGGGCGGCGGCGTTCCGCTCGCTGGAGGAGATCCGCACGCACGCCGACGTGCTGGGGCAGCCCTGGTGGACGATGGCGCCGTTCGGTGCCGGCGTCGAGCTGGACGCGCACGACTCCGAGGCCTACCGCGGAGACACGGCCAGGGCGCTGGCCGACATCAAGGGCTGGCTGGCCGACGGCAAGGCGGTCGTGCTGCTCAGCGAGGGCCACGGGCCCGCCGAGCGCATGGTGGAGCTGCTCAAGGGCGTCGACGTGCCCGCGCGGCTGCGGGAATTCATCGACCAGTCGCCCGAGCCCAAGGTCGTGCACGTCACGACGGGCCTGATCGAGCACGGCTTCATCACGCCGGGTCTGGCCGTGCTCACCCATCTCGACCTGGTCGGGCAGAAGGCGTCCACCAAGGACATGCGGCGCCTGCCGTCACGGCGCCGCAACATGGTCGATCCGCTGCAGCTCAAGGTCGGCGACCACGTGGTGCACGAGCAGCACGGCGTGGGCCGCTACGTCGAGATGGTGCAGCGCACGGTCCAGGGCGCCACCCGCGAATATCTGGTCATCGAATATGCCAAGGGCGACCGCCTCTACGTGCCCACCGACCAGCTCGACGAGGTCACCCGCTATGTCGGCGGCGAGGCTCCCACGCTCAACCGCATGGGCGGCGCCGACTGGGCCAAGGCCAAGTCGCGGGCGAAGAAGGCGGTCAAGGAGATCGCCGGCGAGCTGATCAGACTCTATTCCGCCCGCATGGCCTCGCCGGGGCACGCCTTCGGGGCGGACACGCCGTGGCAGCGGGAGATGGAGGACGCCTTCCCCTACGCCGAAACCGGTGACCAGCTTGAGGCCATTGACGAGGTCAAGCGCGACATGGAGCGCGGCGTCCCGATGGACCGGCTGATCTGCGGCGACGTCGGCTACGGCAAGACCGAGATCGCGGTGCGGGCGGTGTTCAAGGCGGTGCAGGACGGCAAGCAGGTGGCGGTGCTGGTGCCGACGACGCTGCTGGTGCAGCAGCACATGTCGACGTTCGCCGAGCGGTTCTCCAGCTTCCCCGTCGCGATCAGGGCCGTCTCGCGCTTCCAGACCGACGGCGAGGTCAAGGGCACCCTCGAAGGGCTCAGGACCGGAGCCGTCGACGTGGTGATCGGCACGCACCGGCTGCTCAGCCCTGAGGTCAGGTTCAAGGATCTCGGTCTGATCATCATCGACGAGGAGCAGCGGTTCGGCGTCGAGCACAAGGAGGCGATGAAACACCTCCGCACGCAGGTCGACGTGCTGGCCATGTCGGCCACGCCGATCCCGCGCACGCTGGAGATGGGGCTGACCGGCATCCGCGAGATGTCGACGATCCTCACGCCGCCGGAGGAGCGGCACCCGATCCTCACGTTCGTGGGGCCGTACGAAGAAAAGCAGATCGGGGCGGCGATCAGGCGCGAGCTGATGCGCGACGGCCAGATCTTCTTCGTGCACAACCGGGTGGCCTCGATCAACCGCGTCGCCGCGCGGCTGCGCGAGCTGGTTCCCGAGGCGCGCATCGCGGTGGCCCACGGGCAGATGAACGAGCACCAGCTCGAGAAGATCATGGTCGGCTTCTGGGAACGCGAATACGACCTGCTCGTCTCCACCACGATCGTGGAGTCCGGGCTCGACGTGCCCAACGCCAACACGCTGATCGTCGACCGGGCCGACAACTACGGCCTGTCGCAGCTCCACCAGCTCAGAGGGCGGGTCGGGCGAGGCAGGGAGCGCGGCTACGCCTACTTCCTCTATCCGCCGGAGAAGCCGCTGACCGAGACCGCGCACGAGCGGCTCGCCACGATCTCGCAGCACACCGAGATGGGCGCGGGCATGTACGTCGCGATGAAGGACCTCGAGATCCGCGGCGCCGGCAACGTGCTCGGCGCCGAGCAGTCCGGGTTCATCGCGGGCGTCGGGTTCGACCTCTACGTACGCCTGATGGCCGAGGCCGTGCAGGAGCAGAAGGCCAAGCTGTCGGGCGCCGAGGCACCGGAGGAGCAGCACGACGTCAAGGTCGAGCTGCCGATCAACGCCCACATCCCGCACGACTACGTCACCTCCGAGCGGCTGCGCCTGGAGGCGTACAAACGGATCGCGGCCATCGCCTCGCCCGTCAACATCGACGAGGTGCGCGACGAGCTCACCGACCGCTACGGCAGGCCGCCGATGGAGGTCGAGAACCTCCTGGAGGTGGCCAGGTTCCGCATCAAGGCGCGCTCGGCCGGGCTGACGGACGTCACGCTGCAGGGCCAGAACATCAAGTTCGGGCCGGTACGTCTGCAGGAGTCGCAGCAGGTCCGGCTCGACCGGCTCTACAAGAAGGCGATATACAAGCAGGCGGCGGAGACTCTGCTGGTCCCGGTTCCCAAGACCAAGCCGCTGGGAGGGCAGCCGCTGCGCGATCTCGACCTGCTCAAATGGTGTGGCGATCTGGTCGAGGCGATGTTCCTCGAGCCCGCACGGGTAAGCTAGCGGCGGTTTACGGTCGGAAAGGGACGTACGTGAAGTCGATACGAGTGGCTGCGGCCGCCGCGGCGGCGGGCATCGCGCTGACCGCCTGCTCCTCGCCCATGCAGGCCGGCGCCGCCGCCGTGGTGGGCAACGAGCGCATCTCCGCGAGCCGGCTGAATGAGGAGACGCGGGCCTACTCCGCCGCCTTGCGGAACGCCAAGCTGCCTCCGGAACTCGAGGCCGCACTCGCCGGCAGGAGCCTGGAAGAGGCGCTGGAGCAGGAGCAGGGCACACCGGCCAGCCAGCGCGTGTTGCGGCGCATGGCCGAGGTCAGCGCGACCAAGCAGCTCCTAGAGCGTTACAACGTGCAGGTGAGCCCGTCGGAGATCGAAGGCGTGCTCAAGGACCCCGGCCAATATCCGTCCGCCGAGCTCAACCTGTTGCTCGGCAGCGCCGCCATCGCGCCCCAGAACGCGCGCGACTACGGCCTGGCGGTGGCCGGCCTGGCGAAGCTGCGCCAGCAGTTCGGCAGCGGCCAGAGCGGGGCGGATCGGCTCAACCAGGAGCTGAACGCGGTGAAGGTCGTCTACAGCCCCCGTTACGGCACGCTCAACCCCCAGCGCTCGCAGCAGAACCCGGCGATGTTCGTCGACAACGGCAGGTTCGGCAAGGTCGCCGAGCAGCAGCAGCAGCCGCCGCCGCAGCAGCAGCAGGGCTAGCCCGTGCCGCTGATCGTCGTCACCACCTCGCCCAGGGTCCCGCCGGGCCTGCTGAGCCACCAGGCCTGGCAGGCGTTGCGCTCGGGTCCGGTGCTGACCGGCTCCGCCGCGCATCCCCAGCTCCCCTACCTGGCCGAAGCCGGCATCGAGGTCGAGGTCGTCGAGCCCGGCGCGCGGGAGCTGGCCGTCAGGGCGGTCGCCGAGACGGTCGTGTGGCTGGCCGAGGACGACGAGGCCTTCATGCGGGCGGTGGGCAACGCGGCCATCGAGCTCGACGAGCCGCCGCTGATCGAGGTGGTGCCGGGGTCCTACGACCTGCCGGGGGCGCGGGTGCTCGACCTGGTCGCGGTGATGGACCGGCTGCGCACCGAGTGCCCGTGGGATCGTAAGCAGACGCACGAGTCGCTGGTGCCGTACCTCCTCGAAGAGGCCTACGAGGTGCTGGAGACGATCGAGCAGGGCGACTACCCCGCGCTCCGCGAGGAGCTCGGTGACCTGCTGCTGCAGGTGGTCTTCCACGCGCGGGTGGCCGAAGGCTTCGACATGGACGACGTCGCCGAGGGCATCGTCGGCAAGCTCGTACGCCGCCACCCCCACGTGTTCGGCTCGGTGCGGGCGGAGAGCGCCGACGAGGTGAACGACAACTGGGAGACGATCAAGGCGGCGGAGCGGGCGGCCAAGGGCAGCGAGTCGGCGCTCGACGGCGTGCCCATGGGCCAGCCGGCGCTGTCGCTCGCCGCCCAGCTCCTGCGCAGGGCCGAGCGCGCGGGGGCGCCCGGGGCGCTGTCGGCGGCCGTCGGCCAGGGAGTGGCCAGGGAGCTGTTCGACCTCGTGCGCAGGACGGTGGAGGCCGGGCTCGACGCCGAGGCCGAGCTGCGGGCCGCCGCCCGCACCTACCGAGACCGGGTACGCACGTGGGAGTCGTCCCGCTGAGCGGGCGTACCGATAGGCTCTGATGGCATATTGCCTTTCGATTTAGGAGCGCATCCCGTGGCTACCATCGAGGTCGTATACGCCCGCGAGATCCTCGACTCCCGGGGCAACCCGACGGTCGAGGTCGAGGTCGTGCTCGACGACGCCAGCAGTGGCCGTGCGGCCGTGCCGAGCGGGGCGTCCACCGGCCAGTTCGAGGCGGTCGAGCTGCGTGACGGCGGCAAACGTTACGGCGGCAAGGGCGTCGAGAAGGCCGTGCTCGCCGTGACCGACGAGATCTTCGAGGAGATCAACGGGGTCGAGGCCGAGGACCAGCGCATCATCGACCAGATCATGATCGACCTGGACCGCACTCCCAACAAGGCCAAGCTGGGCGCCAACGCCGTCCTGGGCGTCTCGCTGGCCGTCGCCAAGGCCGCCGCCGACAGCGCCGACCTGCCGCTCTTCCGCTACGTCGGCGGCCCCAACGCCCATGTGCTGCCCGTCCCGATGATGAACATCCTCAACGGCGGAGCCCACGCCGACACCAACGTCGACATCCAGGAGTTCATGATCGCGCCGATCGGTGCCGAGACGTTCCGCGAGGCGGTGCGCGTGGGCACCGAGGTCTACCACGCGCTCAAGGGCGTGCTCAAGGAGAAGGGCTACGCCACGGGGCTGGGCGACGAGGGCGGCTTCGCACCCAACCTGCCGTCCAACCGCGACGCGCTCGACCTGATCCTGGTCGCGATCGAGCGGGCCGGCTACGTGCCGGGCGAGGACGTCGCGCTGGCGCTCGACGTGGCCGCCTCCGAGTTCCACAAGGACGGCGTCTACACGATCGACGGCAAGGGCCTGTCGGCGCAGGAGCTCATCGAGTTCTACGCCGACCTGGTGGCCGGCTACCCGCTCGTCTCGATCGAGGACCCGCTCGACGAGGAGGACTGGGCGGGCTGGAAGGCCATCACCGAGGCGCTCGGCGACAAGGTGCAGATCGTCGGCGACGACCTGTTCGTCACCAACCCGGAGCGGCTGGAGCGCGGCATCAAGGAGGGCACGGCCAACGCCCTGCTGGTCAAGGTCAACCAGATCGGCACGCTGTCGGAGACGCTCGACGCGGTCGACCTGGCCCACCGCAGCGGCTACCGGTGCATGATGAGCCACCGTTCCGGCGAGACCGAGGACACGACGATCGCCGACCTCGCGGTGGCGGTCAACTGCGGTCAGATCAAGACCGGCGCCCCTGCCCGTTCCGACCGGGTCGCGAAATACAACCAGCTGCTGCGCATCGAGGAGCTTCTGGACGACGCCGCCCGTTACGCGGGTCGCGCGGCTTTCCCGCGTTTCCGGCGCTAGTTTCGAGCGAGGAACACCGAAGCCCGGGGTGGCGGCTCCGCACGGCGACCGAGCCGCCTCCCGAGGTGAGGCGACGAGCAGGGGGTGCAGCACATGGCGAAGAGACCGCAGCTGACCGGGCGGGCCGCCATCCTGGCCGTCGTGGTGTGCGCGATCGCGATGAGCCTGGCCTACCCCGTCCGCGAATACATCAGCCTGCGCCGCAGCATCTCGGAGCTGCGCGAGGAGAAGGCCAGGGTCGAGGCGGAGAAGCAGGCCCTGCTGGCCCGTGACCAGCAGAGCAACGATCCCAACTGGATCAAGAAGACTGCCAAGGAACGGCTGCACTACTGCGGCCCGGGCGAGAAGTGCTACGTCGTGATGGCGCCCGACCGGGGCAAGGAGCAGACGCAAGTGAAGCAGCCCGCGGCGGTGCCGCCGTGGTATCAAACGCTCTGGGAGTCCGTCGAGGCCACCGACAAGGGCACCGGGCGCCGGGCGGTCACCGGGAAGGAGAGTGTTGGACGGTAAAGACGCCGAGGTCGTACGCCGGCAGCTCGGGCGGCCGCCCAGAGGGCTGCGTGAGGTGGCGCACCGCTGCCCGTGCGGCAACCCCGACGTGGTGGAGACCGCGCCGCGGCTACCCGACGGCTCGCCGTTCCCAACTCTCTACTACCTGACCTGCCCGAAGGCGGCCTCGGCCATCGGCACACTGGAAGGCTCCGGCCTGATGCGCGAGATGCAGGCGAGGCTGGCCACCGAGCCCGAGCTGGCGGAGGCCTACCAGGCCGCGCACGACGACTACGTCGCCAGGCGTGACCAGGCCGCGCGTGAGCAGGGTCTGGATCCGTTGCCGCGCGACATGCAGAGCACGGGCGGCATGCCGCGGCGGGTCAAGTGCCTGCACGCGCTCGTCGCTCACGAGCTGGCGGTGCCCGGCGTCAACCCGATCGGCAGGGAGGCGCTCGACGCCCTCCCCGAATGGTGGAGTGACGGACCATGCGTGTAGCCGCCGTCGACTGCGGCACCAATTCCGTACGCCTGCTCATCGCCGACGCCGGCGACGACGTGCTGGACGACGTCGAGCGGCGGATGGAGATCGTCCGCCTGGGGCAGGGGGTCGACCGCACCGGCAGGCTGGCCCCCGACGCGCTGGAGCGTACGTTCAAGGCGATGCGCGCCTACCGCGAGCTGATCGACAGGCACGGCGCGACCGCGACCCGTGTGGTGGCCACGAGCGCCACCAGAGACGCGGCCAACCGGCAGGAGTTCGTGGTCGGCGTGCGCGAGATCTTCGGGGTGGAGCCGGAGGTCGTGACGGGCGACGAGGAGGCCGAGCTGTCGTTCACGGGCGCGACCAGGGGCCTGGTCAGGTTGTCGCCCGAGACCGAGGTGCCGCAGGGGCCGCTGCCCCCCTACCTGGTGGTGGACATCGGCGGCGGGTCCACGGAGTTCGTGGTCGGCTCCGAGCACGCCGAGGCGGCGCTGTCGGTGGACATCGGCTGCGTGCGCCTCACCGAGCGGCACCTGCGTGATGCCGGTGACCCGCCGGCGGCGCCCGCTCTGGAGGCCGTGGTGGCCGACATCGAGGCGGCGCTCGACCGGGTCGAGGCGGCGGTGCCGGTGCGCCGGGCGCATACGCTCGTGGGCCTGGCGGGCTCGGTGACGACGGTGGCGGGCATGGCGCTCGATCTGCCCGCCTACGACCCGTCCCGCATCCACCATTCGCGGATCTCCGCCGAGCAGGTGCACGACGTGACGCGGCGGTTGCTCGCCATGACGCATGGTGATCGTGCCGCTGTTCCGGTCATGCATCCGGGGCGCGTGGATGTCATTGGCGCGGGAGCGCTTATTCTCGACCGGATCGTACGCCGTTTCGCATTTTCGCAGGTCGTTGTTAGTGAGCATGACATCCTTGACGGTATTGCGTGGTCTATCGCCGCATAGCTGAAGAAATCCGGACATTTCCGGTCTATGCATCGAGTTGAGGGCGCGATCAGTATTGTGCTTGAGTAAAGGTGCATACGGGGGCTTTGCCATATCGCTGTGCACGGAAGGTGCCGGCGTGGCGACCGTTCCCGAGCGCGCCTCTTCCCTCAAGGAATGGAGCACTCTCACATGATGTCTGTTGGGTTAGCACGTAAGGCGGCGGCGATCGGTGCGTCGGCCGCGGTGCTGGCCGCCTTGGCCGCGGGCCTGGCCTCCAGCCCCGCGCAGGCGGCGACCACGGCCACGGCCGCCGCTGCCAAGGCGAAGGCGGGTTCCAAGGTCACGGTTGCGCGGCCGAAGGCCTCCACCCGCAACTACGAAGGTTCCTGCCCGGTCAAGATCACCTTCTCGGCCCGGGTCAAGGTGCCTGTCAAGGGCAAGACGAAGCTGGCCTACCGCTGGCTGCACGGCGACGGGTCCAAGGGCAAGGTCAAGACGATCACGCTCAAGGGCAAGGGCACCAAGACGGTCACCGTCAAGCAGTCCATCACCTTCAAGGACGACATCAAGAAGGGCTGGGAGGCCGTCCAGGTCCTCGGCCCGAAGAAGGTCACCTCGAAGAAGGGCTACTTCTCCGTCTCCTGTGAGAAGGAGGAGAAGCTGAAGGAGGTGCGTACGCACCTCGACCGGTCGGTGTCGGCGCGTGCCTGGGTCAACCCCAGCAGGTACGTCGGCTCCTGCACTCCCGGTGACAGGATCGGCGTCGCCGGCGTCATCAAGACCGACCGCCCGACGTGGGTGCGTTACCGCTGGGTCCTCAACGGTGACGTCGTCGACTACGGCAAGGTCAAGGTCTACGACGCGCGCAAGGTCGGCTTCAGCTTCGCTCCGCGTCACAGCCAGCGTGGCTGGGCGCAGCTGCAGGTGCTCCGTCCGGACGCCACCTACTCCAACCGCGCCTACTACAAGGTCTGGTGCAAGGACAAGGCTCCGGCGCCCGTGCCTGACTCCCACGCCAAGGTGAGCGCGTCCAGCTCGGCGTCGACCACGAACGCGTGCTCGCTGAGCGCCTCCGGCACCATCCGCTCGACCGGCGCCGCCCGGGTGAAGTGGAGCTGGACGCTCAACGGTGCGACCGTGTCCAGTGGTGTGGCCACGTTCGGCCGTCACGGCGGCTCCGAGAGTGTCTCGTTCGCCGCGGACAAGCTGACGGGCCGGCACGCGAAGGGTGGCAACGTGACGCTGTCGGTCACGGGCCCGAACAACAGCGACTCCTCCACGAGTGGCTACGCGCCCTGCACGTCGGAGTTCCCGGCCTCCAAGGCGGTGCCGACCGCTTCGCCGTCACCGGTGCCTTCGGTCCCGGTCGCGGAGAACCCGTCCAAGTGAGCGACTGAACGAAGAACCGGGTGGTGCCTCCTGGCGCCACCCGGTTTCTTGTTGCCGCTATTACGCTTTGCACAGTAGTGTTCATGGCGTGGATAGCAGCCAGCTGCTCAAAGGCGTGCTCGACCTGGCCGTGCTGGCCGTGCTCAAGGAGCGCGACGGCTACGGCTACGACATCGTGCGCAGGCTCAGGGAGGCGGGTCTCCACGAGGTGGGCGACGCCTCGGTCTACGGGACACTGCGCCGCCTGTTCAAGGCCGGTGCGCTGACCTCATATGTGATGGCGTCCGACGAGGGCCCGCACCGTAAGTACTACGGGCTCAATGAGGTCGGCCTGAGCATGTACGCCGCCTCGGCGAAGACCTGGTCCTCCTTCTCGGAGACCATGGCATCCCTGCTCAAGGAGGGCCAAGAATGACTCCAGAAGAATACGCGCAGGCCGTACGCGATGCTCTGGCCGATCATCCGGAGCGGGAGGAGCTGCTCGACGATCTCGACGACCATCTGGCCGAGATCGCGGCGGAGTCCGGTATGCCGCTGGAAGACCGGCTGGGGCCGCCCGCCGCCTACGCCGACGAACTGGCCGCGGCCTACGGAGAGCGCCCTGAGCGCCAGCCTAGGCGCCGTCGCGGCCCGTGGGAGCAGGCGCTGAGGGCGCATGCCTTCCTTATGGGATATACGCCCTACAGGAGCCTTGTGGGCTTCCTGCCGGAGCTGCGGCCGGGATGGTGGGTGCTGCGCGGCTACGTGCTGGCCATGGTCCTGGTGTCGATGGCCGGCGACGGCAGGCTCGCTCCGGCGACCGCCGCCAACTGGGCCGTGGTCGTGGCCTGCGTCCTCGCCTCTGTGTGGTTCGGCAGGAGGCGCAGGGGCAGGCTTGTCGTGCTGCTCGCGGTGGCCGCCAACACGGTGGCGGGGCTGGTGTTGTTCGGCACGATGGTCGCGCAGTCGCCGTCGCCCGACCCCAGGTCGGTCTACATGGCCGAGCCCACGTGGGTGCGCAACGCGTCGTCGGACGGCGTCTACAACATCAAGCCGTACGCCAAGGACGGCACCCCGCTGACCGACGTCTACCTCTACGACCAGGACGGCAGCCCGCTCACCACCGACCCCGAGAGATACGGCTACACGGTCGACCGGTCGTGCGGCGAGCCGATACTCAACCGCTACCCGCTGCCGCTGACCAGACCGGACTTCTCCAGCACGGGCTCGCCGTCGCCGTCGCCCTCCTGCGCCGATCCGGCGCCGAGCGCCACCCCGTCGTCCGCCGATCAAGAATCGACGCCCAGGGCGACGCCGAGTCCCGAGGCGACGGGCTGATCGGGCACCATCGGTGTCATGAGCTTCGTACCTCCCGGCACCGGATGGCCCGGCGACCCGGCGACCCCTGACACTCCCGTCGCGCTCGACGCCGCGGACGTGCGCCGCCTGGCCGCCACCAGCGACACCCTCGCGGAGCTCACGGCCAGGCAGTCCGTCTGCCGGGCCTGCCCCCGCCTGGTGGAGTGGCGCGAGGAGGTCGCCAGGGTGCGTCGGCGCGCGTTCGCGGACGAGACGTACTGGGGCCGTCCCGTCCCCGGCTGGGGTGACGAGCATCCGAGGATCCTGATCGTGGGGCTCGCGCCGGCCGCCCACGGCGGCAACAGGACCGGCCGGATCTTCACCGGCGACCGCAGCGGCGACTGGTTGTTCGCCGCGTTGCACCGCACCGGCCTGGCCACGCAGGAGACGAGCACGCACGCGGGCGACGGGCAGCGGCTCATCGGCGCGCGGGTGGTGGCGCCGGTGCGCTGCGCCCCGCCGGCGAACAAGCCGACGCCGGAGGAGAAGAGCGCGTGTTTCCCGTGGATGGCGCGGGAGCTGGCGCTGGTCGCGCAGGACGTGCGGGTGGTGGTGGCGCTCGGCGGCTACGCCTGGCAGGCGGTGTGGCCCGCGCTGAAGGACACGGGCTATACGCTGCCGCGCAGCAGGCCGCCGTTCGGGCACGGGGCGGAGGTCGAGATCGCGTACGACGGCGCGCCCGTCACGCTGCTCGGCTGCTACCACCCGAGCCAGCAGAACACGTTCACCGGCCGCGTCACCGCCCAGATGCTGGACGATCTCTTCACCCGTGCCAGGTCACTGGCTGTGTGACGCGTCGCACCATGCCAGGAATGGCTTCATCGAACCCCCTTGGCGTAGGCTTGTGAATGCTTTCACAAGCACTCCACGAGGGATGTGGCCTCAGGATGAACCAGCACATTCTCATCGTCGGCGGAGGATACGTCGGCCTCTACACAGCGCTCAGGCTGCAGCGCAAACTCCACCGTGAGCTGCGCAGCGGTGAGGCGCGCATCACGATCATCGATCCCCAGTCCTACATGACCTACCAGCCGTTCCTCCCCGAGGCGGCGGCCGGCAACCTCTCCCCCCGGCACATGGTCGCGCCGCTGCGGCGCGTGCTGCCGAAGGTGCACATCCTCAACGGCACGGTCACCAAGGTGGACCACGCCGAGCGCACCGTCACCTTCCAGCCCGCCGAGGGCGAGCCGCGGCAGGTGGCCTACGACGTGATCGTCATGGCCGCCGGGTCGATCTCCCGCACGCTGCCCATCCCCGGGCTGACCGACATCGGCATCGGGTTCAAGACCGTGGGCGAGGCCATCGCGCTGCGCAACCGCGTGCTGCACCTGCTCGACGTGGCCGAGTCGGCCGACGACCCCGAGGTGCGGCGCAGGGCGCTCACCTTCGTCGTGGTCGGCGCGGGCTTCGCGGGCGTGGAGGCGCTGGCCGAGCTGGAGGACATGGCCAGGCACTCGACGCGCTACTACCGCAACATCAAGCCGTCGGACCTGCGCTGGTTGCTCGTCGAGGCCACCGGCCGGGTGCTGCCCGAAGTCGGCCCCGAGATGGGCAAGTGGACCCTGGAGCAGCTGCGCGAGCGCGGCATCGACGTCAGGCTCGAGACCCGTCTGGAGTCGTGCGAGGGCGGCCACGTGGTGCTCTCCGACGGCTCGGAGTTCGACGCCGAGACCCTCGTGTGGACGGCGGGCGTCAAGCCGAGCACGGTGGTCAACGACAGCGACCTGCCGCTCGACGAGCGCGGCCGGATCAAGGCCACGGCCATGCTGACCGTCGCGGGCACGGAAGGCGCCTTCGCGGCCGGCGACGCGGCCGGGGTCCCCGACGTGACCAACCCCGGTCAATACTGCGCGCCGAACGCCCAGCACGCCGTGCGCCAGGCCAAGGTGCTGGCCGACAACATCGTGCGGTATCTGCGTGGGCAGCAACTGGCGCAATATCGCCACAAGTATGTCGGATCGGTAGCGGGGCTGGGCCTGCACCAAGGCGTCGCGAACGTCTATGGCGTCAAGCTTCGCGGATTCCCTGCATGGTTCATGCACCGCACTTACCATCTGTCGCGGGTGCCGACGCTGAACCGCAAGGTCCGCGTCGTCGTCGACTGGACCCTGGCCCTGTTCTTCAAGCGGGAGACGATCTCGCTGGGTGAGATGGAGCACCCGCGAGAGGGCTTCAGGGCCGCGGTGGCGACGGCTCGCCGCTAGCCCGGGAACGGCAGCGCCCCGGTGAGCCTCGCCGGGGCGTGCGGCGCCCCTGGTCGCATGAGCGGAAGGGGAACCACGGGTGGGGCTCTCAGCGGTGACCGTGCTCGGAGTGGACCGGCCCGGCGTGATCGCCGCGGTCACCGGTTCGCTCGCCGACTGCGGGGCGAACATCCAGGACTCGACCATGACGCTCCTCGGCGGCCACGTGGCGATGATGCTGCTCGTGTCGGGCGAGGTGGACGCGGCCGAACTGAGCAAGCGCCTGTGCGCACCCGACCTCGTGGTGACCGCCTCGGCGATCGAGGCGCGCCGCCACTTCTGCGACGACGGCGGCGGCCTCGGCTACGTGCTGACCGTCCACGGTCCCGACAGGCCCGGCATCGTCTCCGCCATCAGCGCCGTGCTCGCGGCCGACGGCGGCAACATCACCGGCATGAGCACCCGGCTCACCGGGCGGCTCTACGTGCTGATCGCCGACGTCGAGCTGCCGAAGGAGGTGGACGTGGCGGCGCTCATGCGCAGGCTCGCCGCGGTCGGCGCCGGACTCGACTCCGAGATAACGTTTCGACCCGTCGAACCGGATCTGTTGTGACCCGGCCGGCGGACGGAATGCCCCGCGAGGTGATCGACGCCCCGCACCCGCTGCTGTCCACCGCCGCCGAGCCGGTGGACCCGACCGACCCCGGGGTCGTGGCCGCCGCCGCCGATCTGCTGGCCACCCTGCGCCACGAGCCCTCCACGACCGGCCTGGCAGCCCCCCAGATCGGCCTGAGCTGGCGGCTGATCGCCTTTGACGCCGGGCGCCACCCCAGGAGCCGGTCGTGCACCGGAGAGCTCGTCGTGGCCAATCCACGGCTCGCGACGGCCGCCCGCTGGGACCATCTGCGTGAGGGGTGTGTGTCCGTCCCCGGGCTCATCGCCGACGTACGTCGTGCGACGCGCATCACCGTACATGGGCATTTGCCAGGCACGGGCGATCCGGTCACCATCGAGGCGGATGCCGTGGAAGCCCGTTGCATTCAGCACCAACTGGACCATCTGGACGGTCTACTCTTCTTGGACAGAGTGGTGGGAGCACTATCACTTCACCGCAGTCATCACAGTTGTGACGCCTGATGCGAAGTTGTGCTCCTCGGAAGCATGGTCCGTTTCGTATGATTGCGGCGCCCCCGTAGCCCAATGGCAGAGGCAAACCCCTTAAAAGGGTTGACGTGCGGGTTCGAATCCCGCCGGGGGCACTGCCATCTTTCGCCGCCTTTAGGGCTCTGACCTGGAGGTTCACCGCGATCGTCGAACGGGCCCCTGCGGTTGTTTCCCGGTCGATATCGACTTGTTATGGATTTGTCGCGTTACCGGCGCTCCACCGCTGGTGGAGGCCCTGTCCTGGGGCAGGCGATCCCACCCGCGGACCCGGGTCCGCGTTTGCCTCCCTGGAAACTCTCCAAGCCGCCGCGGCCATATTGACAAACCGCCCGCCTTCTGCTTTCCAGGCCCGCCGGAGTTTCTTAGTGTGAATGGTTGACTACGGAATACAACCGGTCGCCCTTTTCTCCTTGAAAAAGGTCATCACGCACCGGAAGCGCTCCGTCACGGACCCCGCGGGAGAGCTCCCTCCGGCTGGGCCGGGATGATCTCGCGAGCTGGTGGCCAGCCTCGGGAACTCGGCGCCTGGCACGTTCGTTGTCAACGCTGCCGAAGTCCCGAACGAACATCGATCTGACGTGTCAGTTGACCAAGGTGCCGCCAGGCCCCGTAGGCTCGGCGTCACAGGAGGCAGCGATGGAGAGCAAGAACCCCGTATTTAGCAGGTCGCGGCAGCAGGCCGCGGGCTGGGGCGGTCCAACCCCGTCCCCCGACCAGTTGCAGAACATGTACGACGCCCCGTCGTACGCACCGCCGGCCAGGCCCGCACACCGGACCATGACCCTCGATGACGTCGTGGTGCGCGGGTTCCTCACGCTCGGGGTGCTCGTCCTGGCCGCTGCCGCGGCCTGGGTCCTCAACGTCCCACCCATGGTCGCCATCGGCGCGGCCGTCATCGCACTGATCATCGGCTTGATCGCCTCGTTCACGATGAGCACCAACCCGGCGCTCATCCTGGGCTACGCGGTGTTCGAGGGCATCTTCCTCGGCAAGATCAGCGCCGTGTTCGAGGGCGCCATCAGCGGCATCGTGCTCCAAGCGGTGCTGGGGACGGCATTCGCGTTCGGCGCGGTGCTGACCGTCTATTCGTTGCGCATCGTCCGCGTCACACCCAAGCTCGTGAAGTTCGGCATCGCCGCCGCCATCGCGGCCATCGGCCTGCTGCTCGTCAACCTGCTCGTCGGCCTGTTCAATGACGGCGGGCTCGGCCTGCGCACCGACAGCCCGATCGGCTGGGCCTTCAGCATCGTCATGATCTTGATCGGCTGCTTCTTCCTGCTCCTCGACTTCGACTCGATCGAGCAGGGCGTCAAGCAGGGCGCCCCGGAGAAGTTCGCCTGGCAGTGCGTGTTCGGGCTGACGCTCAGCCTGGTGTGGATCTACCTTGAGGTGCTGCGGTTCGTCAGCTACTTCTCCAGCAGCGACTGATCGTTCACCCCGTCGTCACCGAGAGGGCCCCGCCGTTCAGGCGGGGCCCTCTCTGTGTGCGACCGAAAATCTACCCGCCGTCACAAAATGATGCCTGACTTAGGGCTTGCCATTCGCACGATGGTGTTGCAGTGTCAACGAAAGGACCCTTATCCGCGGAGGTGCCCATGTCCTTGAACCACTCACCGGAGACGCAGACGAAGCTGATCGCAAGAGTCCCGTCCATAACGGGACGCGAACTCCCAGAGTGGTTCCAAGCCATCGACAACGGCCCGGCTTTCCTCAGGTGCGACGAACGGGCCAATTGGCTCGCGGACGAGCACGGGCTGACCCACGGCTACGCCGCCGCGATCGTACACGAGCACGAGCGGCACCGCCGTAACCGCATGGGCTTTGTCTAAGCCCTACCAACCCCGCGCCCGTGTTCTGAACACGGGCGCGCCATCATGAGGGGATGGACGTCGACAAGGCACTCGCCTTCCTCCGCACCCACCATCACGCCATCCTCCTCACCAGGCACCGAGACGGGCGTCCGCAGATGTCGCCGGTGCTGGCCGGGGTTCAGGACGGCCATGTCGTCATCAGCACCAGGGAGACGGCGACCAAGGTGCACAACGCCCGCCGCGATCCCAACGTCTCGTTGTGCGCCTTCACGGACCGCTTCTACGGCGAGTGGATCCAGGTGGGCGGCACGGCCGAGGTCATCTCGCTGCCCGAGGCCATGGACCACCTGATCGCCTATTACCGCGAAATCTCAGGCGAACACCCCGACTGGGATGACTATCGCGACGCCATGATCCGCGAACGCCGCGTCATCCTCCGCATCGCCCCCACCGACGCCGGCCCCGACCGTCACGGTTAGGCACGTTTAGGCATGGTTAGGCCTAGTTCGGCACAGTAAGGCCCAGTTCGGCACGGTCAGGCGGCGGCCCGAGGGGCCGGCCACGGCGACCGGGCGACGGAGGCTCGCGTCACGGCGGGCCACCGTCATCCGGTCAGCGGCCGTTTCCCTGGAGGCGCCCGGCCACGTGCGGCGGTTGGAGAACCGCCGCCTGCCGTACGGACGAGATCAGGACAGGCGCTCCAGGACCATCGCCATACCCTGCCCGCCGCCTACGCACATGGTCTCGAGCCCGATGTTCTTGTCGTGGTGCTGCAGGCTGTTGATCAGCGTGGACGCGATCCGGGCCCCCGTCATCCCGAACGGATGCCCCACGGCGATCGCCCCGCCGTTGACGTTGAGCCGGTCGAGGTCGATGCCGAGGTCACGGTATGACGGGATCACCTGCGCGGCGAACGCCTCGTTGATCTCCACCAGGTCGATGTCGTCGATCGCCATCCCGGCCCTGGACAGCGCCTGCTTCGAGGCCTCCACCGGTCCGAGGCCCATGATCTCCGGCGACAGCCCGGTGACGCCGGTGGACACGATCCTGGCCAGCGGCGTGATGCCGAGCTCGGCCGCCTTGACGTCGCTCATCACGACGAGGGCGGCGGCGCCGTCGTTCAGCGGGCAGCAGTTGCCCGCCGTGACGGTGCCGTCAGGACGGAACACCGGCGCCAGGGTCGAGACCTTCTCGTAGGTGGTGCCAGGGCGCGGGCCGTCGTCCTTGCCGACCACGGTGCCGTCCGGCAGGGTCACGGGCGTGATGTCCTTCTGCCAGAACCCGTCGGCCAGAGCCTTCTCAGCGAGGTTTTGTGAGCGTACGCCGAACTCGTCCTGGTCCTGGCGGGTGACCCCCTTGAGCTGGGCGAGGTTCTCGGCCGTCTGCCCCATCGCGATGTAGATGTCGGGCACCTCGCCGTCCTCGCGCGGGTCGTGCCACTCGCGTCCGCCCTCGGTGAAGGCTTTCGTACGGGCCAGCGCGTCGAGGAAGACCGGATTGTGGGTGTCGGGGAGTGAGTCGGAGTTGCCCTTGGTGAAGCGCGACACGGTCTCGACCCCGGCGGACACGAACACGTCGCCCTCGCCCGCCTTGATCGCGTGGAAGGCCATCCTGGTGGTCTGCAGGGAAGAGGAGCAGTAGCGCGTCACGGTGGTGCCGGGCACGTTGTCGAGCCCGAGCATCACCGCCACCACCCGGGCCATGTTGAACCCCTGCTCGCCGCCGGGCAGCCCGCACCCGAGCATGATGTCGTCGATGGACGTGGGATCGAGCTGGGGCACCTTGGCCAGCGCCGCCTGGATCATCTGCACGGTCAGGTCGTCGGGCCGGATCTCCTTGAGCGACCCTTTGAAGGCTCGTCCGATGGGGGAACGCGCGGTTGCGACGATGACTGCCTCGGGCATGGCCCCTCCTTTTTCGGCGCTAATAGTAGAACTATATTCCAGTTCTGCGCGCAAGCCCCGAGTGGCCCCCGGTTATCCATACATTCCCGGAGCCGTGGCGGTGTGGTCGTTCACGGCGTGGATCGCCCCCTTCTCGTCGCGCCACAACCGCCACCCGTCCTGGCTGCCCGTGAACCAGGCCGGCGGCGCGGACGCGGGCGAGACGCGCTTGCCGGTGCCGAGGTCGTATTGGCAGACGGCGGCCGTCGAGTAGAAGCCCGGCGCCTGCCCGCGCAGCGTGAGCGGCTTGGGGTCGGTGACGCAGAACGACCACCCGCGCTGCTCCTCCACGGGCACCTGCTTGCCGGTGGCGAGGTCGAAGGCCGAGCCCTTGGCGTTGTGCTGGAGGAAGCCGAGTTTGTCCATCTGGTTGGGGAAGGCCAGCCACCAGCCGGAGCCGGGCACGTCGGCCGCCGTGATCTGGCCGACCACCCGCCCGGTCTCCGAGTCGAGCCGGGCGAAACCGCCATAGGCGCCCTGGCGGTCGACCGGGCGGACGACCGGGGCGTAGCCGGGGTTGCCGCTGGGATAGACACGCACCACAGAGGGCCGCATCCAGTTGATCGTTCCGTCGCTGATCTCGATGGAGAACAGCCCGAACGTGGAGATCTTCTTGGTCCGTGGGTTGGTGTAGGGGGCGACGTAGCCGACGAGGTTGCCGCCCGTCGAGCCGAACGCCCACCCGCCCGACATGTCGATGCCGGGGCCGAGCGCCTGCTCGATCGGCTGCTGCCACTGGAGTTTGCCGGACTTGAGCTCATACGACTCGATCATGGGGTTGGCGGACAGCCGGAGCAGCAGGACCCGGTGCGCGTCCGACCACTCCACTTCGGCGATGCCGGGCAGCTTCCACAGTTGTTTGCCCGTGGCCGGGTCGAGCACCACCATGCGGGCCTTGGCCAGGGCGGTGTGCTCGGACAGGCAGACGTAGGGGCCGCAGCGCTGCGGCCCGAACGTCGAGTGCACCGGCCTGGTCCACTTGCGTACCCCGGAGTAGGCGTCGCGGGCGACGAGGGTCGCGTTCCAGCCGCCCTTCTTGGCGGGGTCGAGGGCGACGACCACGCTCTGCCCCTCGGAGGTCTCCACGACCGCGGGGGTGGAGACGCCCATGCCGGGCAGGCGGCCGGCCATCGTGGAGGGGTAGGTCCACAGGCGCTTGCCGTCGCGCAGGCCGATGGCGACGGTCTCGAGCGTGCCGCCGGACTTCAGCGACGTGGTCGCGACGACCCCGCCGGCCACCGCCATCCGGCTGACGGCGTTGACGTCGGCGTTGTGCCAGGTCGGGAAGCTCGTCGTGGCCGCGTCGCTGCCGGAGCATGCGGTCGCGGCGAGGATTCCCGCGAGGGCGATAGACGATTTCCACAAGGGCCGGAGCACAGGCAATTCACTCCAAAATGGACGGAGAGTGACGGCTCAGGCTCGGAGGGTGACCATGGTCAGCCGTCGTTGAGCGGCTCGCCGAGCCGCCGGCGGAGCAACGTCACCCACTTGCCGTGCAGGCCCGTCGCCCGCCCGTCGACCCGGGTCGCGGTGACCTCGGCGCCAGGCTCCTCCGCGGCCGTAGCCGCCGCAAGGTAAATCGGTTGCAGTGCTTCGCCACGTGCGGGTCTGGGCTCAGGCCACAGCCCCAACGCAGCGCACACTGACGGTAGCACCGCGTAAGCGGCCTGTGCGTAACCTCGGTCAGATGGATGGAATCGATCCGGTCCGAACATTTCTGTCGGATTTGTCGCGAACTCTGGCCCCAGGACGTCGGCGAACGCCACCGTACGACCGCCCGCGTCCACCACCGCCACCGTCTGCGCCGCCGCGAGCTGCCGGCTCCACCGCCGCGTCACCCAGCGCAGCGGCTGCGCGATCGGCCGCACCGTGCCGAGGTCGGGGCACGTGCCCACGACCACCTCCGCCCCCGCGTCCCGCAGCCGCCGCACGGCCTTGGTCAGATGGCGTACGGCCACCGCGGGCGGCGTCTGCGTGATGATGTCGTTCGCCCCCACGAAGATCACCGCCACGTCGGGGCCCATGGCCAGGGCGGCGTCGACCTGCTCGCCCAGCTCGGCCGACGGGGTGCCCGACTTGCCGGCCACGAGAAGGCGTACCGGCCGCTCCGCCACCGCGGCCAGGCCGTTCGCCAGCAGGACGCCGGGGGTGTGGCTGGGCGCGCTCACCCCGAGCCCCATGGACGTGGAGTCGCCGAGCATGGCCAGGTTGAGCGGCACGCCGGGGAAGTCGCCGTACGTGCCGTCGGAGACCGGGCCGTCCAGGCCGTGCGGCTGCCCGATGACCTTGCGCGCGAGCAACCCCTCGGCGATCAGCAGCCCGTATGCCGTCGCTCCCAGGGCGGTCAGCCCGCCACCTCCGAGAGCCGCCGCCGTCGCGATCCTCCGCGCCGCGCGCGCCACGCCAGCTGCCCACACCACGTGCGTGACCTCCCCGGTCGAACTCGGCGGTAGCGTTTGCCTTGAAAACTAACCGAGGCCCCGCCACCCCCTTGGGACCTCGGCCACAGGCAAGCTGATCAAGCTTCGGCAAAGAAGGTGAACACCTCGGTGCGCGTTTACGATTCCCTGGTCGATCTGATGGGGAACACTCCGCTCGTCCGGCTGCACAAAGTCACCGCGGGAGTGCCCGCCCAGGTGGTCGCGAAGGTCGAATACTTCAACCCCGGCGGTTCGGTCAAGGACCGCATCGCGGCACGCATGATCGAGGCCGCCGAAGCGTCCGGCGAGCTGCGTCCCGGAGGCGTCATCGTCGAGCCGACGTCCGGCAACACCGGCGTGGGCCTGGCCATCGTGGCGCAGCAGAAGGGCTACCGGTGCCTGTTCGTGGTGCCCGACAAGGTGGCCCAGGACAAGATCTCCGTGCTGCGCGCCTACGGGGCCGAGGTCGTCGTCTGCCCGACCGCCGTCTCGCCCGACCACCCCGACTCCTACTACTCGGTCTCCGACCGGCTGGCCCGCGAGGTGCCCAACGCCTGGAAGCCGAACCAGTACACCAACGTCAACAACCCCGACTCCCACTACCACTCGACCGGTCCCGAGATCTGGGAGCAGACCGACGGCCGGGTCACCCACTTCGTGGCCGGCATCGGCACCGGGGGCACGATCAGCGGCACGGGGCGCTACCTCAAGGAGGTGTCCGGCGGCCGGGTGCAGATCATCGGAGCCGATCCCGAGGGGTCGGTCTACTCGGGCGGGTCCGGGCGTCCCTACCTCGTGGAGGGGGTCGGGGAGGACATCTGGCCGGCCACGTACGACACCAAGATCTGCGACGAGGTCATCGCGGTCACCGACAAGGAGTCGTTCAACATGACCCGCAGGCTCGCCCGCGAGGAAGGGCTGCTGGTCGGCGGCTCCTGCGGGATGGCCGTGGTGGCGGCGCTGCGGGTGGCGGCCACCGCCGCGCCCGACGACATGATCGTCGTGCTGCTGCCCGACGGCGGCCGCGGCTACCTGTCCAAGATCTTCAACGACGACTGGATGGCCGACTACGGTTTCCTGACCACGTCGTCCGAGGAAGGGCTGGTCGGCGACGTGCTGGCGCGCAAGGGGGCGGGGCTGCCGGAGTTCGTGCACGCGCATCCGTACGAGTCGGTCAGCACGGTCATCGCGATCATGCGCGAATACTCGGTGTCGCAGCTTCCCGTGATGAAGGAGGAGCCACCCGTCATGGCGGCCGAGGTGGTCGGCTCCATCGTCGAACGCGATCTCCTCGAAGCCCTTTACCACGGCCGGCTCTCCTCCGACGACACCATCGCCGATCACATGTCAGCGCCGCTACCCACGATCGGCAGCGGTGAACCTGTGGCGCGTGCGGTCGAAGCGCTGGAGAAGGCCGATGCGGCCGTCGTGCTGGAAGACGGCAAGCCCGCCGGCCTGATCACCAGGCACGATCTGCTCTCCTTCCTCGCCAACCACTGACCCTCTTTCCTCGGGCCGCCGTCCGGACGGCGGCCCGAGGCGGGTTCGACAAGGCCGGCTCAGGGCAGCGGGAACTCGGCGATTACCGTCCACGCCCCCTCGGGGGAGGGGCCCGCATAGAGCCTGCCGCCCAGAGCCTCGACCCGCTCGGCCATCCCGACCAGCCCGAACCCGCCGCCGAGGCGGGCGACCCGCGGATCCGAGGCCGCCCCGAAGTTGCGCACCCGCAGCGTCACCACCTTCGCATGCCGCCGTAAGTCGGCCTCCACCCAGGCGGCGCGGGATGCGTGCTTGCGCACGTTCGTGAGCGACTCCTGCAACACCCGGTGCAGGGTGGTCATCACCTCGGGAGGCAGCGTGTGATCGTCGATCCCCTGGCCGATCTCGAACGCCACCTTCGGCCCGTCGGAGGAGAACGTCTCGGTCAGCATCCGCAGGTCAGCCAGCGCGACGCCGGGTTTGCGGGACGGGTCGTCCTCCGTGCGCAGCACCGTCACCATGCGCCGCATCGAGGTCAGCGCCTCCGAACCGGCCGTGGCGATCGCGTCCAGCGCGGGCGCCACCGCCTCAGGACTGGTCTGGGCGACCGTCCTGGCGGCCTGGGCCTGGACCACGATGCCGGTGATGTAGTGGGCGACCAGGTCGTGCAGCTCCCTGGCCAGCTCCAGGCGTTCGGCCCTGCGTACCGAATGGACCGCCTCCACGCGGCGCTCCTGCTGGAAGCGGAGGTAGCCGCCGACGCCGGCGGCCATCGACCAGCCCGCGAACAGCAGGAACGAGAACGCCAGCCCTGAGCTGTTGTAGTCGCGCCCGGCGGCCTCCGACATCAGGACGACCAGCGCCACGCACGCCAGAACCGCCGCCCGCCGCACCGGCTCCACGTGCCGTAGCACGCCGATGAGCAGGATGAGCAGCGACCCGGTCTCCGCCATGCCGGGCACGCCCGCGAGCCCCGTGGCGCCGATCGTCAGCGAGGCGCCGAACGACGTGGCCAGCATGACGCAGAAGCCCCGCAGGCGGTAGCGGCGCCGCAGCAGCACGGCCGCCATGCCGGCCGCACCGCAGACGGGGACCAGCCACTGGAACCCCCCGATGGAATAGGCGAGCACCAGGTCGATCATCCACATCAGGCCGAGCCAGCCGAGCATCGCGACCTCGCTCAGCCGGCGGACCCAGTACACGATGCGCTTGGAATCCCCCACGCCCCGAGCCTAAGCCGCAAGTCGGACAGGTCGTATCAGCCGTTCGGCCGAGCGGCCGCGTACGAGACCAGCCCTTCAGCGGAGGCGGAAGCCGAGCCCGTCGCCGATGCTGGAGATGTCGGAAGGGGACAGGAAATGGTGGCAATCGGGTTCGCACTGCTGGGTATCGGGCTGGTCGTCGGGGTGCTGCTCGCACTGGCCGACCCCGTGCTGCTCTCCCGCATCAATGGGGAGCACGCGGAGGGCGGCAGCGGCCGGTTCGTCAAGGCGGACGTGGTACGGCTCCCGCCCCGTTCAGGCGGGGACCGTCAGGAGCCCAGGGCCGCCTGACCCATCCGTGGCTCGCGCGGGCATGGTGCGTGAGTCTCGACGGGAGCCCTTTGGGGACGGCGTCCCGTCGGCGGCCCGCGATCCGGAGGGGAACGGATCGCGGGCCGACTTCCGTTAACGTGGCCTGTATGAGCAACGGTTTTGAGACCCTGGCCATCCACGCAGGTCAAGAGCCCGACCCGCTGACCGGCGCGGTCGTGCCGCCGATCTACGCCACGTCCACCTACAAGCAGGACGGCGTGGGCGGCCTGCGTTCTGGATATGAGTACAGCCGTTCCGCCAACCCCACGAGGACCGCGCTCGAAGAGGCGCTGGCGGCGGTGGAAGGCGGGGCGCGCGGGCTCGCGTTCGCCTCGGGTCTGGCCGCCGAGGACACCCTGCTGCGCACGGTGTGCAAGCCGCAGGACCACGTGATCATCCCCAACGACGCCTACGGCGGCACCTACCGGCTGTTCGCCAAGGTCAACGAGCGCTGGGACCTCCACTACGACCCGGTCCCGCTGCACAACCTCGACGCCGTGGCCTCGGCCATGACGCAGAAGACGAAGATCGTCTGGGTCGAGACGCCCACCAACCCGCTGCTCGGCATCGCCGACATCGCCGCGCTGGCGCAGCTGGCCCATGACAACGGTTCGCTGCTGGTGGTCGACAACACCTTCGCCTCGCCCTACCTGCAGCAGCCGTTGTCGCTCGGCGCCGACGTCGTCGTGCACTCGACCACGAAATACGTCGGCGGCCACTCCGACGTGGTCGGCGGAGCTCTGATCGCGGCCGAGAGAGGGCTCGGCGAGGAGCTCGCCTACCACCAGAACGCGATCGGCGCCGTGGCCGGGCCGTTCGACGCCTGGCTGACGCTGCGCGGGCTCAAGACCCTCGGCGTACGCATGGACCGCCACTGCGACAACGCCGAGCGCATCGTCCACCTGCTGCTCGCCCACCCGCGCGTCACCGGCGTGCTCTACCCGGGTCTCCCCGAGCACGCCGGGCACGAGGTCGCGGTCAAGCAGATGAAGAGGTTCGGGGGCATGGTGTCGTTCCGCGTCGCCGGAGGCGAGGCGGAGGCTGTGGCGGTGTGCGACAGGGCCAAGCTCTTCACGCTGGGAGAGTCGCTCGGCGGCGTCGAGTCGCTCATCGAGCACCCCGGCCGGATGACCCACGCCTCGGCGGCCGGGTCGCCACTCGAGGTGCCCGCCGACCTGGTGCGGCTGTCGGTCGGCATCGAGACCGCCGACGACCTGCTGGCCGACCTCACCCAGGCGCTCGGTTAGCCGGGCACCACCATCAGGAAGAGGATGACCAGCCAGATCACCGACAGCAGCCCGCTGATCGCGGCGATCCGGCCGTTCTGCACCTGCGCGTCGTCGTCCGTGCCCTCGCTGGAGAGCGCGCGGACGGCGGTGCGCAGGTCGCGGTCGATGATGACGAGCAGCACGGCGGCCACGATGAACAGCGTCATCGACGCCGTCATATACCACCGGCCGAGCAGCCCGTTGCCCAGGACGATGCCGAGGATCAGCCCGAACACGAAGACGCCCAGGCTGCCGAGGCTGTAAACCCTCGTCATGCGCTGGATGTTCTGCAGCACGGGCACGTTCTTGGTGCGGATGACGCGCGGAGCGGCCATCGTCGCGGCGGTGATCGGGCCGATCGTGAAGATCGAGAATCCGATGTGCAACCAGAGAAGCAGGGACGACATGCGGGAGAGACTAGTCCCCGGCGATCTCGGCCGGGGAGTCGACACTCTCTTTGCCGTCTTCCGCACAACGCATGACCAGCTCGGTCATCACGATGGCGACGACCATAAGCACGATGAGGAGAACCGCAATCATGGAACCTCCTCCTTCCCCGTCTGGACCGTAAATATCGTCCGTAATGACTAGACGAGCCTGCAACGGAATAAGTTCAGCGCGGGTATGGTTGGTCACCGTTCGTTTTTTCTTACCGCAAGGGCACAAGGGGGTGCCGTCCGTGGCCATCAGGCATGTCGAGCCGTATACCGACGAGTGGCTGCAGCAGCCGGTCAGCTATGTGCAGCAGGTCATCGACGTGCTGGGATCAGAGGTGGCCGACTGGTGGGAGGGCCCGTGCGACCCGCGTGACGTCACGCTGAAGCTGGCCGACGGGAGCGCGCTGGTCTGGGACGAAGAGAGCGGCTGGCGCCTCGGCACCTTCGTCTCCGGCGGGCCGGGCCTGCACAGCGAGCTGGCCGGGGCGCGCTATCTGGGCCACGGGCTGCTGCCCAAGCCTGAGCGGGTGCCGTCGGCGCTCAGCGACGCCAGGGCAGGCGTGGGGGCCAGCTCGGCCTGGCGGCCGTGCTACCGCTCGCACCGCAACTGCCGCGACGGGTTCGACGTCGCCCTCGACTTCTACTGCCGCCTCGTCGACGCCTGACCGCTCAGGAACCTGGTCAACCGGTCGGCGTGAGCCGGTGACCCAGGGTGTGCCGCTACGCCCCACCGGTCGGGGCCGGGAGGCGCAGGGGCCGTCAGAGCGGCGCCGGCGGGGTGTGGAGGACGAGCAGGATGTGCTCGTCGTCGCCGTGCCTGACCGTGCCCGTGCGCTGGAAACCGTGTTTCTCCAGCAGCCGGACCGAACCGGTGTTGGCGTGGAAGGGGTCGGCGTGGAGCGGGCGGATGCGCTCCTGGCGCAGGAAGAGCTCCATGGCCCGGCTGCCGATGCCCCGGCCCCAGAACTCCCGGCCGAACCAGTAACCGATGAAGCGCCTGTCATCCTCCCACCAGGCCACGAGATTGCCCGCCAGGTCGCCGTCGACGGTGACCGCCTGGACGAGGACGGCCGGGTCGCCGAGGACCCGCGTGGTCCAGTGGCGCATGAACGCCTCTCGCTCCCTGGGCACGAACCTGGACCGCCGCGCGGCCTCAGGATCGTGCTCGTGGGCCAGGAACACCTGGAGGTCGGCCGTCTCCACGTCGCGCAGGTGCACGTCTTCGCTCATGGTCTGCGAGTGTGGCAGAGAGCACCGACAGTTCAGCGGGCCCGGCGCAGCCGGAGGAAGTCGCTGACCACGTATTCGCCCAGCCGCTCGGCGCTGGGAGAGAAGACGCGGCCGCCGTTCCTGCGGGCCACCTCGTCCACGAACTCCTTCAGCCGGTCGTCCGCCGCCAGCATGAAGACGTTGAGGGTGGCCCGCCGCCGGGTCATCTTGTCGACCTCGGACAGCGTGAGCTCCAGCGTCTCGCTCGACGGCGGCCACTCGAACGCCGACCTGCCGTTGCGCATCAGGTGCGCGGTGGGCTCACCGTCGGTGACCACCAGCACCACGGGCTCGAAGTCGGGGTGACGGTCGAGGTGGCGGCCGGCGATCAGGAGTGCGTGGTGCAGGTTGGTGCCCTGGACCATGTCCCAGTCGAGGCCCGCCAGCTCGTCGGGCTGCAGCACCCTGGCGTAGTTGGAGAAGCCGATGATCTGCACGGCGTCCTGCGGGAACTTGGAGGCCACCAGCGCCTGGAGGGCCAGCGCCGTCTGCTTGGCGGCGGCCCAGGTGCCGCGCAAGGCCATCGAGTAGGACAGGTCGACGAGCAGGCACACGGCCGCCGCGCTGCGCCGCTCGGTCTCGGCCACCTCGAAGTCGTCCACCGACAGCCGCACGCCCGCCCGCCCACCGGCCTGTCCGGTCCGCGCGTTCTCCTGGCCGGGACGGATCGCGACGCCGCCGCTGCGGACGCCGTTGACCAGGGTGCGGACCACGTCGATAGGCTGCTCGTCGCCGAAGCGCCACGGCCGCGACGAACCGGTGAGCTCACCGGCCGAGCCCGCGTCGTGCTGGTCGTGGTCGCCCCGACGGCCCGCGTCGAGTGAGGAGAAGACGCGGCGCAGGGCCGTCTCGCCGAGCCGCCGCACCGCCTTCGGGGTGAGCTCCAGCTTGCCGCGCCGGCGCAGGAGGTAGCCCTGCTCCTCCAGCTCGCGTTCGATGCGCTTGAGCGCCTCCAGGTCGTCGACCGCGGAGCGGCCCAGAGCACGGCGTACGGCGGCCTCGTCGATGTCGTCGAGCCGCGCGCCCGGGTAGTCCTGGCGCAGTGCGGTCTCCAACTGGGTGAGGTCGGCCAGCTCCTCCAGGGCGGTGACGGCGTCGCCCATGCCCAGCGGCTCCTCGCCGGTGAGGCGTTCAGGGGCGTTCCAGGCGAGGTCGGGGCGGCGGGCGTGGAGGGCTTCGCCGAGGCGGCGCATCTGCTCGGCCAGCCCGGCCTGGTCGAGGGTCTGGTTGATGAGGCCGGCGAGCTCTTCGCGCTGGCGGGGCGTCATCGAGGCCAGCATGCGCTGCGTGGCGGCGGCGCGGCGGGCCAGGATGTCGACGAGCTCTTCCAGATTGCGCGGCTTCTCAGGGAACAAGTCGCCATATTTGGCCATGAAGGCGTCGAAGTCGGCCTGGGTGTGCTCGCCACGGGCGTCCTTGTCGAGCATGTCGTTCAGGTCCGACATCATCTGGCGGACACGTTCCATCGCCTCGGGGTCCGGGTTCGCGAGCGCGTCGCGCAGGCCCCTGAACTGGCTGTCGAGCACCTCCCGCCGCAGCAGGTCACGCAGTTCCTCGAACGTCTGGCGCGCGGCGGCCGAACGCCACTCGTACGTGCTCAGCTCCTGGATGGCGGCGGCGGTGTCCTCGGGCAGCGCGTCGAGCCCCGCCTCCCGCAGCCGCGCCTCGTCGGAGGGGTCGGGGAACAACTCGGCCCGCTCCTGCCCGATGGCCTTGTCCAGCAGCGCCCGTGCCTTCTCCAGCGTGCCGTCGAGCCGCCCCCGCTCGCGCAGGTCACGGCGGCGCCTGCGGACCTGCTTGAGCATGTCGTCGAGGCCCCGGCGGTCCTGCGCGCCGGGCAGACCGCGCTTGAGCAGGTCGCGCAGCGCGTGGACGGGCGTCGAGCCCGACAGGATCGCATCGCCCATCTCGTCGAGGGCCGCCCGCACGTCGTAGGGCGGGGCCAGGGGATCGGGGCCATCGTGGTACTCGCCATAGCGAAAGGCCATCACGACACCACGCTAACCCCAGAAGTGCGGTCACGCGTCCCCGAAAACCTCCCACACCTGGTCGAGGGAGTCGGCTCCGGGTGTGTACTCGATCCTTACCAGCACGGGGTGGCGGACCGTCCTGAGCGCCTTCGTCAGATGGGCCGGGGTGCACGGCTTCGTGCCCAGGCCGTTCGCGTCCGCGTTGACCGGCCGGCCCGCGAGCCAGCCGCTCCCGCACTGGGCGGTGGTGCGGGAGAAGCTCGTGGCGTACGTGTAGCCCAGCTTGATCTTCTTCCCGCCGGACGCGAACACGACGGTGGTGTCGTCGATCCGCTTGATCGTGCCGCGCGCGGAGCGCTGGTCGGGCCGGTCGGCGACGACGAACTCGTTGACCCTGGTGGCCTTGCCCCTGTGGTGCTCGACCCGCACCGGCACGGGGCCGCGACCCAGTTCGGTGGACAGGTCGCGGGGCGAGCACCTGGTGCGCCCGAGCCCCTTGCGGTCGAGGGCCACCCGGCCCTCGGTCTCCTTCAGGTCGCAGGCGACCGTGATCCGCCCGTAGGCGGCCCGGGAGTAGTCGAGCCTGAGCTCCTTGGCGCCCGGGGCCGTCTTGAGCCGGTAGCCCAGGAAACCCTTCCGCTTCACGAACGAGGCGGATCGGGGAGTGATGCGCAGGCGGCCCTGGCCGTCGGACCACGCGTACCCGTGAACGGTGGCGGTGGTGGCGGCTTCGGCGGGCGCGGCGATGCCGCTGAGAGCGAGAGCGGCTGCGGTGGCACAGGCAAGCGGGCGCATGGACGGTCTCCCCGACGTCGTGAGCTGCTATCACGTAAGACGCGGGAGACCGCCCAGATGTTCACGTCCGGTAGACGGTCACTCCGTCAAGATCTTCCTTGGACAGGCGGCGCATGAGGTAAAGGCCTTCGAGCGCGAACTCCAGGGCCGCCGCCGCATGACCCGGCGACTCCTCGCCCGCGCCCATGCCCAGCCTCGACATGACCTTCGCCAGCCCGGTGACCGGCCCGATCCGGTGCAACAACTCCCCGGCGGAGACCAGCTCGCCCGACTCGACCTGGTTGCCCTCGGCGAACTTGTCGGTCACCGGCGACAGGTCCATGCCGCCCAGCCGGCTCCTGAACGTCTCCGCCGTCGCCCTGCGCAACAGGTGGGCCAGGATCTCGGTCTCCCGGCCCTCCTCGCTGACCTCGAACTCCACCTTGCCCCGCAGGCTGTGCACCACGCAGGACAGGTCGACCACGCGCGTGACGGCCTGCTCCTCGCCCGCGAGAGCCGCCCTGCGCACCGCCGAGGCCGCCGCGGTCTCGGCGGCCGCGATCGAGAAACGCGCGGACACGCCGGATCGGGCGTCGACCGCGGTCGACTCGCGGACCAGCCGGGTGAACCTGGCGATCACCTCGACCAGGTGCTCGGGGATGTCGGCCCCGATGTCGGGCATGGACTCCTGGCGGATCAGCGTCAGCTCGTCCTCGACCGTCAGCGGGTAGTGGGTGCGGATCTCGGCGCCGAACCGGTCTTTCAGCGGCGTGATGATCCGGCCCCTGTTGGTGTAGTCCTCGGGGTTGGCGCTGGCGATGAGCAGGATGTCGAGCGGCAGCCGCAGGTTGTAGCCGCGGACCTGGATGTCGCGCTCCTCCAGCACGTTGAGCAGCGACACCTGGATGCGCTCGGCCAGGTCGGGCAGCTCGTTGACGGAGAACACGCCGCGGTTGGTGCGCGGGACCAGGCCGTAGTGGACCGTCTCCGGATCGCCGAGCGTGCGTCCCTCGGCGATCTTGATCGGGTCGACGTCGCCGATCAGGTCGCCCACGGAGGTGTCGGGTGTGGCGAGCTTCTCGCCGTAGCGCTCGTCCCGGTGTTTCCACGCGACCGGCAGCTCGTCGCCCAGCTCGCGCGCCAGCGTTTGGCAGCGTGTGCAGGCCGGTGCGTACGGATGGTCGTTGATCTCGCAGCCCTCGACGACCGGCGTCCACTCGTCGAGCAGCCCGGTGACGGTGCGGATGAGCCGGGTCTTGCCCTGGCCGCGCTCGCCGAGCAGGACCAGATCGTGGCCGGCCAGCAGGGCCCGTTCGAGATGGGGGAGCACGGAGTCGTCGAAGCCCACGATGCCAGGGAAGCGGGTCTCACCCGCCCGCAGCTTGGCCAGCAGATTTTCCCGGACCTCGGCTTTGACGGTGCGATGAACGTGGCCGCTCTCTCGCAACGTGCGGAGAATACGTGGCTGATGCACGGGATCGAGACTACGTCCCCCGCGGGGAATGCGGCAGAGTCTTTCGCATCTGGCGGAGATTTCGGATCTTGACTATTGCGTGACGGTTCGTGCGCGTGCTTGTCCCTTTAGTGGGGAGAATCGGGCCTAGGGAACTTGGACATGTCGAGGGGAGGCGAGACGCGTGGCCTTGATGACAAGCCGCTTCGCCGACGGCCTCGCCGTGGGTTCCGACCTGGTGGAGGCCGCGGAGAGTGCCGTCGGCCGGGCACTGTCGAGGCTCAGCGGCCAAGCCGACTTGGTCTGCTTCTTCATCTGCGGCGACGACCCTGACGACGTCGCACGCGCCGGCGAGGCCGCGATGAAGCTCGCGCCCGAAGCACACGTGATCGGATGCAGCGCCACGGGAGTGATCGGCGACGGGCAGGGAGTGGAGCTGACGCCCTCCGTGAGCGCCTGGGTCGCGACCCTGGACGGGGCGAGACTGACCACGTTCGCACTGGAGACGCTGGCCGCCGAGGACAGGTTCGTGGTGGTCGGGCTGCCGGAGCGCAACGGGGACGACCATGTGGCGATCCTGCTGGCCGATCCGTACACGTTCCCGACCGACGCCTTCGTCGAGCGCTCGGCCGACGTGCTGGGTGACCTGCCGTTGATCGGCGGGCTCGCCAACGGGCTGCAGGGCCGGGGCTCCGTACGGTTGTTCGCCGACGGAGAGATCTACTCCGAGGGCGCGATCGGCGTGCTGATCAGCGGGCAGGTCGAGATCAGCACCGTGGTGAGCCAGGGCTGCCGCCCGATCGGCCCCAGCATGGTGGTCACAGCGGCCGAAGAGAACTTGCTGCTCGAACTGGCCGGGCAGCCCGCGCTGGCCCGGCTCGAGGACATCGTCAGCGAGCTGGACGAGGACGACCGCGAGCTGGTCGCCTCCGGGTTGCAGATCGGCGTGGCGATGGACGAATACGCCGAGCGCCACGAACGCGGCGACTTCCTCATCAGAGGGGTCATCGGCATCGATCCCGAACGCGAGGCCGTGGCCATCGGCGACATCGTGGAGATCGGCAGGACCGTGCGCTTCCAGGTGCGCGACGCGGCCACCGCCGACGAGGACCTGTACGACCTGCTCGACGCCCACCGCGAGGAGATCGGCAAGGTGGACGGGGCGTTGCTGTTCTCCTGCAACGGCCGGGGCTCGGCCATGTTCGGCACCGCCGACCACGACCCGGTCGCCCTGCGCGACACGCTGGGGCCCATCGGCGTGGCGGGCTTCTTCGCGGCCGGCGAGGTCGGGCCCGTCGCGGGCCACAACCACGTGCACGGCTTCACCGCCTCCGTCCTGGTGTTTTCCACCACAGCGGGCGGGCCATGAGCCACCCGGGTACGGCGGGCCGCCGGTGATCCTCGCGATCGATGTGGGCGGCACCAAGATGGCCGCGGGTTTGGTCGCCCACGACGGCACGGTAGTCGAGGCCCGGCGCGCCGCCACCCCGCAGGACACGGACGCCGGCACCCTGTGGAAGACCCTCGTGGACCTCATCGAGCCGCTGTCGCAGCGGGCCGAAGGAGTGGGGGTGGGGTGCGGCGGGCCGATGCGCTGGCCCGAGGGCGAGGTCTCGCCGCTCAACATCCCCGGCTGGCGCGGCTTCCCCCTGCGCGCCCGGCTGGCCGCGTGCTTCCCCGATTTACCGGTACGCCTCCACAACGACGCGATCTGCCTGGCCGTGGCGGAACACTGGAAAGGGGCCGGGCGGGGCGTCGCCGACATGCTGGGCATGGTCGTCTCGACCGGGGTGGGGGGCGGGCTCGTCCTGAACGGCAGGCTGGTGAACGGCAGGACGGGCAACGCCGGGCACATCGGCCACGTGGTGGTCGAGCCGGTGGGCGGGCCGCGCTGCGGTTGCGGCGGCCACGGTTGCCTGGAGGCCGTCGCCCGCGGCCCCGCCCTCACCGACTGGGCCCTGACCCAGGGCTGGACCCCCGGAGCCGCCGCGCCGGACGAACCTCCGCGAGGAAGGCCCGGCGGAGACACGCCACCCGCCGGTGCTGCGCCGAGGCATGGTGGGGACGCGTCGCGTCCTGGAGGCGGGGCGATGGGGGACTC
>NZ_SMKP01000075.1:0-45500 GCF_004349015.1 Nonomuraea diastatica | reverse complement strand
CTGGGCCGGCTGCGCCGCGGCGCCTTCCGGCTGCGGCGGCGGTGGTTGTGGTGGGGGAGGAGGCTGACGTGGCCGAGCTGGGAGTGGGCATCGGCTGGCGGAGCGAGCTCGACCTGACGATCGAGCGGATGGACGGCGTCGACTTCCTCGAAGTGGTCGCCGAGAACATCAGGCCGGCTCGGCTGCCCGAGTCGTTACGCGTGCTGCGCGAGCGGGGCCTGCCGGTGATCCCGCACGGGGTGTCGCTCGGGGTCGGCGACGCGGAGCCGCCGTCGCCCGCCAGGCTCGCTCATCTGGCCGCCTGCGCGCAGGCTCTCGACGCGCCGCTGGTCAGCGAGCACCTGGCGTTCGTACGCGGCGGAGGCGTCGAGGCCGGGCACCTGCTGCCCGTGCCGCGCACCCGCGAGTCGCTGCGGGTGGTCACCGAGAACGTGCGGCGGGCCCAGGACGCCCTGCCCGTGCCGCTGGCCCTGGAGAACGTCGCCGCCGTCTTCGGCTGGCCCGACGACGAGCTGACCGAGGCCGAGTTCCTCGCGGAGCTGGTCGCGGCCACCGGCGTCGGGCTGCTGATCGACGTGGCCAACCTCTACACCAACCAGGTCAACCTGGGCCTGCCGGCCGTGTCCGCGCTCGACGTGCTTCCGCTGGAGCACCTCGCCTACGTCCACGTGGCCGGCGGCTACGAGCACGGCGGCATCTGGCACGACACCCACACCGAGGTCGCCCCGCAGCCGGTGCTCGATCTGCTGACCGAGCTGTGCGCCCGCGCCGCGCCGCCGGGCGTGCTGCTGGAATGGGACGACGACTACCCGAGCGACGCCGTCCTGGCGACCGAGCTGTTCCGGATCAGGGTGGCCATGTCCCTGGCGGGAGAGCCGCGGTGACCGGCCCGCAGGTCCCCGGCGGGGGAGTCGCGGCGACGGACGAGGTGCGGCGGCGGCTGGCGGAGGCGCAGGGGCGGGTGGTGGCGGCTCTGGTCACGGGGGCGGAGCCGCCTGAGGGTTTCGACCCGGAACGTATGCGGGTGCAGGCGGCGAGCCTGCTGGCCAAGCGGCGCGGCATCGTGGCCAGGCTCCGCCCCGACGCGGCCGCCGCCGCGGGCCCCGACTTGGCCGCGGAGTACGCCGCCTACGCGCGTTCCCGCAGCACGCCGCCGCCCGGCTACCGCGCGGACGCCGACGACTTCGCCGCCTGGTTGCGAGCCCGTGGCCGCATGCCCGCGCCGTCCAGGAAGGGCCGCTGGTGGTCGCGTCTCCTGCCCTGGAACGCGGGCGGCTCCCGGCCGGGCGGATGGCCCGATTGACCGGGGACATCGCCCGGGTTTAGCCGACTTTCGGGCGGAAATTGTGAGGGGATGGGGGGACTGCGCTGTGTCGATGGTTCGTATCTGAGCGTCACGCCCATCGCCTGCAGGGACAGCGTCGGCAGGCCGTACGAGATCACTCTTGAGTTGCATCGGGACGGCAGGCCTTACGGCAGCGTGGGGGAGCGGTGCGGCTGGCTGCTCGCGCGCCTCGCGCGCGGCGTCGACCAGGCCCGCAGGGACGGCGGCGCGGCCGGGCGGTGGGCCGACCCCGACGATCGTTTCCCCGACGAGGCGCCCGACAGCGAGCTGTTCTCCTTCCGCTACCGCACGCGTTCCGGCCTGGTCGGCGGCGGGGAGCTCCGCTGCCAGCTGCGCACCATCCCGAGATGGCAGCCCGTGACCGGCGAGTGGCGGCTGACCAGGCGGGCCTACGTGGAGGCATGGGGCGCCACGGGCGTGGGCATGCGGGCGGTGCTGACCTCGGCCGAGTTGTCGGGGTTCGTACGTGGGCTGGTGGAAGAGGCCGAAGGGTGCCTGGAAGGCAGAGACTTGGCCAGAAATCCTGTCCAGGGGGCAGGCACGGGCGAATCACGGTGATAATTGCCTGTTAGGTCACAGCACCGCTGGGAGGCACGTCCGTGGGCCTGCGCAATCTGGTCTACCGGCTCTATGAGCACCGGCTGGAGGCCAAGCTGTCCAAGGACAGCGTCCCCCGGCACGTCGGGGTCATCATCGACGGCAACCGCCGCTGGGCGCGGGCCATGGGCATGCGCGACGTGGCCAGCGGTCATCGCAAGGGCGCGGACAAGATCTCGGAGCTGCTCGGCTGGTGCCGCGAGACCGGGGTCGAGGTCGTCACCGTGTGGATGTTGTCCAACGACAACCTCAACCGGCCGCGGGACGAGCTGGAGCCCCTGCTACGCATCATCGAGGACGTGACGCGGGAGCTCGTGGCCGAGGGCTGGCGGATCAGCCCCGTCGGAGCGCTCGACCTGCTGCCGGACCGGACGGCGAATGTCCTCAAAGATGCAAAAGAAGTCTCCTCGCACCGTCCAGGCCTGATTGTGAACGTTGCAGTTGGGTATGGAGGAAGGCGTGAGATTGCCGATGCGGTGCGCTCACTCCTCCAGGAGCATGCGAGCAAGGGGGCGAGCATCGAGGACCTCGTCGAGGTGCTCGATGTGGAGCACATCGCGGAGCATCTTTACACTCGCGGCCAGCCCGACCCGGACCTCCTCATCCGGACCTCGGGCGAGCAGCGCTTGTCGGGCTTCATGCTCTGGCAGAGCGCCCATTCGGAGTTCTACTTCCACGAGGCCTACTGGCCGGACTTCCGCAGGGTCGACTTCCTCCGAGCGCTGCGCGATTACGCTGCGAGACACCGGCGTTACGGTTCCTGACGCGACATCTGGGTATTCAGGACGTAACGTTGGAAATGTCCGGCCACAGGACGGACATTTCGGAGAGGGTCCGCCTTTGCATCGTGAACTGCCGAGGGGGGCCGGACCCCGGCGCCGACGGCACGTAGCGGTCGGGGACGCGGGTCCGGTCCGATTCCCGCCTCGTCTGCAGGGTGCCCGAACCTATGGGCGCCCGGGGGAGAACGTGTGGCAGTGTCCTCGAGCAACCCTACGACCAAGCCGGCCAAGCGCACGTACGTGCTCGACACCTCGGTCCTGCTAGCCGATCCGGCGGCAATGACCCGCTTCGCCGAGCACGACGTCGTCCTTCCGATCGTGGTCATCACGGAACTGGAAGGAAAGCGGCACCATCCCGAGCTCGGCTATTTCGCGAGGAAGGCCCTGCGCTACCTCGACGAGCTGCGCATTCAGTACGGCAGGCTCGACGAGCCGATGCCGACGGGGGATGGCACGATCAGGGTTGAGCTCAATCACAGCGATCCGTCCATCTTGCCCGTGGGCTTCCGCCTGGGAGACAACGACACCCGCATCCTGACCGTGGCGCGTTCGCTGGCCGCCGAGGGCTGCGACGTCGTCCTTGTGTCCAAAGACCTGCCGCTGCGGGTCAAGGCCGCCTCGATCGGCCTGTCGGCTGAGGAATACCGCGCGGAGCTGGTGCACGAGTCCGGCTGGACGGGGATGGCCGAGCTCCAGGTGACCGCCGAAGACGTCGAGACGCTCTTCGACCAGGGCACCGCCGACGTCGAGGAGGGCAGGGAGCTGCCCACGCACACCGGCCTGCGGCTGCTGTCGGCCAAGGGCTCGGCCCTCGGCAGGATGCTGCCGGACAAGTCGGTCAAGCTCGTGCGCGGCGACCGCGAGGTGTTCGGCCTGCACGGCCGCTCCGCCGAGCAGCGCATCGCCCTTGAGCTGCTGATGGACCCGGAGATCGGCATCGTCTCGCTCGGCGGCCGGGCCGGCACCGGCAAGTCGGCGCTGGCCCTCTGCGCCGGCCTGGAGGCGGTCCTGGAGCGCCGCCAGCACCGCAAGGTGGTCGTCTTCCGCCCTCTCTACGCCGTGGGCGGCCAGGAGCTCGGCTACCTGCCGGGCACCGAGGGCGAGAAGATGGGCCCGTGGGCGCAGGCGGTCTACGACACGCTGGGCGCGATCACCTCGCCCGAGGTGATCGAGGAGGTGCTCGACCGGGGCATGCTGGAGGTGCTCCCGCTGACGCACATCCGCGGCCGCTCGCTGCACGACGCGTTCGTGATCGTGGACGAGGCCCAGTCGCTCGAACGCGGCGTCCTGCTCACGGTGCTGAGCCGGATCGGCGCCAACTCGCGGGTCGTGCTCACCCACGACATCGCCCAGCGCGACAATCTGCGGGTGGGCCGGCACGACGGCGTGGTGGCGGTGGTGGAGAAGCTCAAGGGCCACCCGCTCTTCGCGCACGTCACGCTGACCAGGTCCGAGCGTTCCCCAATCGCCGCCCTGGTGACGGAGATGCTGGAGGACATCACGCTCTGATCACTTGAGCTCGCCGCAGGTGTACCGCCCCTCCGTCTCGGAGGGGCGGTTCTCGTTCTCGCGTACGATCTTGACCAGCTCGAACGCCGCGTCCTGCTGGGCGGTGCAGACGATCTGGGCCTTGCCGAGCTTGGTCAGCGTGCCCTCGCCCCTGATGTAGACGGTCAGCGTCGAGGTGCGCGGGAGCTGCACCTCGTCGCGCTGGATCGGGTTGAGCGAGTCCTTGATCCCGATGTAGGTGAAGCCGCGCAACGCCGTGTCCCGGTTGCCGAGCGGCTTGGTCGACGCGTCGAAGAGCGCCCCGAGCAGGCTGCCGACGGTGTCGTTGTCGACGTCGGCGGCTTCCAGGATGAGCTCGCCGTCCCTGAGCAGGTAGATCGTCTTCGACGGCGGGGGGATCTTGGTGGTCGGGGCGTTGCCGCGGTCCTGGACGTCGGTGGGCGAGATGCCGCAGGCCGCGGCGCCGACCAGCGCGGCGATGGCGAGGATGCGTTGGGCTTTCATACGTGGGGCAACCAGACGGTGAAGAGGGTGCCGGGGTTCTGAGCGCGTACGGAGATCGTGCCGCCGTGCAGGTGCACGTTGGCCCTGGCGATGGCGAGGCCGAGACCGCTGCCCTGGCTGCGCGACCGGCCCGCGCCGGCCTTGAAGAAGCGGTCGAAGACGTGCGGCAGCGCCTCGCGGGGGATGCCCTGGCCGTGGTCACGCACCTTCACCTCCAGGCCGCTCTGCGTGGTTCTGGCGCTGACCAGCACCGGTGGACGGCCGTGCTTGAGCGCGTTGCCGACGAGGTTGGCCACGATCACGTCGAACCTGGCGGGGTCCAGGTTGACGGCCAGTCCCTGGGGGGCCTTCACGGCCACCTGGTCGCTCCAGCCGCGCATGGCCAGGCAGTCGTCGATGGCCTCGGCCACGTTCACCGGCTCGAGGTTGAGCGTGGCCGTGCCCGCGTCGAAGCGGCTGACCTCGATCAGGTGCTCGACCAGCTCGCGCAGGCGCTCGATCTCCCTGAGCACCAGGCGTACGGCCTCGGCCGGCGCCTCGGGCAGCCGGCCGGCCTCCTCGGAGAGCATGTCGGCGACGGCCGTCATCGAGGTCAGCGGCGTGCGCAGCTCGTGGGAGACGTCCGCGACGAACCTGCGCGACATGGCCTCCAGCGAGCGCAGCTCCGCCACGCTGAGCTCCAGCGCCGCGGCGGCGTCGTTGAACCTGCTGGTGAGCTCGGCCAGCTCGTCCTGCCCGTGGACGGGCAGCCGCGTGTCCAGCCGGCCCTGGCCGAGCGCCTGCGCGGCCGCGCTCAGCCGCCGGACCGGCAGCAGCACCTGCCGGGCCGACAGCAGCGCCACGACCAGCGCGATCAGCACGATGACCACGCCGGCCTGGGTGAAGGTGGTCCTGAGCCTGGCCAGCTGCCGCTCGTCGTCCTTCAGCGGGAAGAAGACGAACGCCCGCAGGCCCGTCGCCTCGATCCTGCTGCCGGCCTCCCGGTAGACCTCGGCGCCGACGATGAGCCAGAGCTCGCCCCGGATGATCTTGCGCTGGGTGACGACGCTCTGCTTGGCCCTTCCGTGGAGCTCGTTGGGCACGTCGCTCATGGACATCGGGCCCTCGGAGGCGATCAGGGCGCCGTACTCGATGAGGACGCTGCGGCCCGGCCCGTTGAGCGCGTGGGCGAGGCGGCCGAGCTCCTTCGCTGTGGGGGCGGCCTCGCCCGGCCTGAGCCGGCCGATGGGGAAGGTGATGCTGCTGAGCTCCCTGGTGACCTGGTCGAGCGCGGTGGTCTCGGCCCGGGTGACCAGCGCGGTCTTGGCCAACTCGAAGCCGATCGTGGCGACCAGCAGCGAGGCGGCCACGGCCACGAGCGTGAACGTGATGACCAGGCGGGCGCGCAGCCCGGTGGGCAGCGGGATCACGGAGGGCTGAACCGGTAGCCGAACCCGCGCACCGTGTGGATGAACACGGGCTCGCCCGGCTTGGGTTCGATCTTCGCGCGTACCCGCTGCACGCAGGCGTCCACCAGCCGCGAGTCGGCGATGTGCGTGTGGTCCCACACCTCGCGCAGCAGGTAGCGCCGGTTGAGCACCTGCCCGGGGTGCCGTATGAGCTCCAGGAGCAGCCGCAGCTCGGTCGGCGTCAGGTGGATCTCCTTGCCGGCGAGCGAGACCTTGAGCGCGCCCCGGTCGACCACGAGGTCGCCGAAGGTGATGCGGTCGGAGGCGGCCGACTCCGCCCGGCGCAGGATGGCGCGGATGCGGGCGTCCAGGACCCTGGGCTCGACGGGCTTGACCACGTAGTCGTCGGCGCCCGCCTCCAGCCCGACGACCACGTCCAGGTCGTCGCCGCGGGCGGTGAGGAGGATGACGGGGAGCTGGTCGAGCTTGCGTACGCGGCGGCACACCTCGATGCCGTCGATCCCGGGGAGCATGACGTCGAGGATCGCGATCTCGGGGCGGCGGGCCCTGATGTGGTCGAGCGCCTCCTCGCCCGTCGCGTAGGACGTGACGGAGTGCCCCTGCCGCGTCAGCGCGAGTTCGAGTGCCGTACGGACGGAGGGGTCGTCTTCTACAAGGAGGATGCCTGCCACGCGCACATTATTGTTCCATGTCCCAAATATCCGAGTTACGTCACCAAATCGTGACAATCCGTTGATGGGGCGAAGAGATGTCGAGTGTCGTCCTGTGTTGGCGCGCAAACCCTCCAAGGGCCGCGCGACAGTGTGATGAATGTCACACTGATCGGGAAACTCCACGCTAACCCGATAGTTAGCCAAACTTACGCCAAGCGATTCCCGCGTTTCGGTTGCGGACCACCCCCTAGGACAGGGCAAGCTCATGGATCGTGAGCCCCGGTCCGCAGTTGAGCGAGCGCCCTCGCGAGCGCCACCCGAAGGATGCCTCTCCCTCGGCGCGGCGGCGTTCGCGTGTCACGCCGAAGCGCGTCGTCATCACCGCCGCCACGCTGGTGATCGTCGTCGGCGGCGGTGGCTTCGTCGCCTACCGCGCCGTCCAGAACGCCAACAGGCCGCAGCAGGCCGCGCTCTCCGTCGACGACTTCGCCAAGCTGGCCGGCGGCGACCTGTCGGGGCCAGACCCCGAGACCGACGCGCTGAAGAACGCCGCCGAGCAGGCCTACCGCGCCGACCAGCTGAAGAAGGGCCGCTCCGGCAAGGCAAAGGGCTTCGACTGGGTCGTCCCGGAGCGGGCGCCCGGCGGTGACGGGTTCCCCGCCGCGAACTTCCCGCCGGGCAGCGACCCCTCGCCGGGCAGCAACAAGGCCACCGCCAAGTCCATGCTGGCGGCCAGAGGCTGGGGCGACGACCAGTGGGGTTGCCTGGAGCGGCTCTGGCAGAAGGAGAGCGGCTGGAACGAGCGGGCCATGAACCGCTACTCCGGCGCGTACGGCATCCCGCAGTCGCTGCCGGGCAGCAAGATGGCCAGCGCGGGCGCCGACTGGCAGACCAACGCCACCACCCAGATCGAGTGGGGCCTCGGCTACATCAAGGGCCGCTACGGCACGCCGTGCGGCGCCTGGGGCCATTCACAGTCGGTGGGCTGGTACTAACAGGTCAACTTTCCTCCTCAAATCGGCAAGCCGCCGCGTCCGATCGGGTATATCGGCGCACGCTGGCCGCATGGGTGTGAAGGTCAGTGTGATCGTCATTGTCTGCAATCCGGGTGACACCGCCGACGCGTGCATCCGCTCCGCGCTGGAGCAGACGATGCCCGCAGACGACTACGAAGTGATCTTCGTCGACGACGGGTCGACCGACGGCATCGGGGAACGGCTGGACACCATCGCCTCGGCCCGCCCCAACGTGCGTACGCTGCACCTGCCGCACACGGGCACGCCGATGCGCGGCCGCAACGTCGGCCTGGCCGCGGCCACCGGCGACTACGTCTACTTTCTCGACCAGGGTGACCGCCTCGAACGTGACGCGATCGCCCGCATGCACGACCGCGCGATGGAGACCGACGCCGACGTGCTGATCGGCCGGCTGGTCCGCGACTACGGGCCGCCGATGACCGCGTTCGAGCGCAGCACCGCCCGCGCCGACGTCGTGCGCGACAAGCTGCTCACCCTGCTCCTTCCGCAGCAGCTCTACCGGCGCACCTTCCTGGAGCAGCACGAGCTCGGCTTCCCCGTCCCCGGCGGGCTGATGGGGGAGCAGGCGTTCGTGATGCGGGCGTACCTGCACGCCAAGGCCATCGCCGTGCTGGCCGAGCACGTCTGCTGCCACCTCGGCCGGCGCCCCGTCGCCGAGGACGAGCCGCGGGCGATCGTGAAGGAGCTGCACGCGCTGCTCGACGACATCGACACCTACGTCGGCGAGGGCCGCCAGCGCGAGCGCATGTACGCCCACTGGTTCCGTTCCGTCGTCCTGCGCCCCCTGCTGACCAGCAAGTTCGCCGACTCATCCGTCGACCGCGGCGTGCACTTCCGGGTGGTCCAGGAGTTGGTGTTCCAGCGGTTCCCCGAGCGGCTCGACACCTACCTGCCCGTTCAGATGCGCGTGGTGGCCGCGTACGTGCGCACGGGACGCCTGGACCAGATCATGCTCCTGGCCAATTCCACCAGGCGGGCGGGCCTGCGCTCCGACCTGACCGAGGTGCGCTGGGACGCCCACGTCCTGGTGCTCGGGCTGACCGTGGAGGTGCACGGCGGCGACGGCACACCCGACAGGTACCGCGCCGACGGCGACCGCCTGCACTGGATCCCGCCGCGCTCCATCGACGCCAGGCGCCTGCCCGAGAGCGTCACCGACGTCACCGACGCGATCGAGCGGGCGCGCATCGAGGTCTACGTCCGGCACACCGAGACGGGGCTCGTGTACTTCCTGCCGCTGACCCAGCACGTGGAGCGCATCCAGGACGGCCGCCGCCGCTTCCGCGTGCAGATCAAGGGCGAGGCCCGGCTCGACGTCACCAGCGCCGCGCTCGGCGAGCCGCTCAGGCCGGGGCAGTGGGAGGTGCACGTACGCATGTTCGGCGGCGCCAACCAGGCCAGGAGCCGCGTCAGCCGTGCCAAGGGGCCGCTCAACTGCCTGGGCGTGCTGGCCCAGCGGCCCAGGATGCGGCTCGTGGTGCCGTGCTGGACCGACCAGGGTGAGCTGGGCCTGGTCGTCGAGCCGCGCTCGTTCTCGGAGTCGATCGCGCTCGTGTCCCCGGGCGTGACGGTCAAGCACCTCGACGGTCACCTGTACGTCGTGCTGCCGGTGCCGTACGTGCCGCCGAGCGGAGGGCCGCCGCTGGAGCTGGTGTTGCGCAGCAGCGGGCGGCGTGCCCGCGAGGTGTGCGCTCCCGCGCTGGTCGAAGCCGGCGTGCCGGGCAGAATCGCCGGGCAGCTCGTGGCCAAGGTGCCGGTCAAGCGGATCATGCCGGAAGACGACCACTTCGGCCCCGGCACCTGGTTGTCGTCGCTGCGCTCGTCGGACGGGGAGTTCGGGCTCAGGTTCGCGCTGGAGATGCGCAGGGGCCGGGTCGAGGTGCGCCCGGCCGCCGCGGCCGAGCCCGAGCGCCGCTCGCCCATGGGCCGCGACACCCTGCTGCACCGGATCGGCCGGCGCCTGCCCGGTGCGCGCCACATGGTGCGTCTGGCGCGCGCGGGCGGCCACCGGTACCTCAAGGAATGACCGGCGTCACTCCTATGGCGTCGGCGCCTACAGCCTGCCTGGTCTATGTGTGGCCGAGCCGGTGCAAGCGGAGCGCGAGCTGGATCTCGAGCGCGCCCTCCGGCTCCAGCCAGCCCTCGCCGAGCAGCTTGCCGACCCGGTCGAGCCGCTGCGTGACGGTGTTGACGTGGATGTGCATGGCCTCGGCCGTACGCGAAGGAGACCCGCCCGAGCCGAAGTAGGCGGACAACGTGTCGGCGAGCGCGGTGCCCCTGCGGGCGTCGTACTCGATCACCGCGCCGAGCGTCGAGTCCACGAAACCGCGCACGTCACGGCCGTCGCCGACGAGCAGGCCGACGAAGCCCAGCTCGGCCGCGCTCGCGCCGTCGCCCGCCCGGCCGAGCGCGATGAGCGCCTCCGCGCACCGCCGCGCCTCCTGGTAGGCCCCGGCGACGCCCTGTGCCCCGGGCGGCTCCCTGCCCTCACCCGACATGCCGGACGCGCCCGCCGTGGCCGGGCTCTGCAGGGACACGCTCAGCTCGGTGGCCACCCGCCGGGCGGCGCCGCTCGCGTCGCCGCCCGGCAGCAGCAGCACGACCTCGTCGCCGCGCCCGGCGGCCAGCCCGTGCCACCTCGTGGCCTGCGACGACGCCCAGAACGCGGCCCGTTCGCGCTGCCCCGCGTGCTTGGCCACCACGACGACGTGCGGCGCGCCCAGATCGACGCCGAGCCGGTGCGCCCGGTCGGCCAGGCCGGGGGAGCCGGGCCGCGCGATCAGGTCGTCGAGCAGCTCGCCCCTGACCCGCCCCTCGGCCTCCGCCACACTCCGGCGGAACAGCAGCAGCAGCGCGCACACGAGCGCCGCCCGCTCCAGGATGGGCTCGTCGGCGTCGTCGCTGCACAGGACCAGCGTGCACAGCGGTTCCCCTCCGACGTCCACCGACGCGATCAGCAGGTCGCCCCTGCGCACGGTACGGCCCAGCGCCCTGGACGCCTGCGCCGCCTCGAACACCTCCTGGTCGAGCTCCCCGACGTCTCCCGTGAGCGCCCGGCCCAGGTCGTCCAGCACCGCCAGCGAGCCGCCGAGCACGTCGGTCACCACCGCCGCGACGTCCTCGATCCCGCCGCCGCGCAGCACCAGCGAGGTCATCCTGTCGTGCGCCAGCGCGGCCCGCTCCACGGCCTCGCCGTGCGCCCTGGCCGTCCGGTGGGCGTGGGAGAGCTCCTCCAGCGCGTTCCTCGTCTCCTGCAGCAACCTGGCGTTGTCGATCGCGACCGCGGCGTGCGCCGCCAGGCTGGCCAGCAGCGACACCTCCTCCTGATGGAACGGCCGCGCGCTGCGGTTGGCCGCCATCAGCACGCCGATCACCCGCTGCCCCAGCCGCAGCGGCACGCCCAGGATCGCGACCAGGCCCTCCTCCGTGACGGCCTCGTCGATGTCGTCCTTGTGCCGGAACCTCGCGTCGGCGAAATAGTCGGCCGTCGCGTACGGGACCGCCGTCTGCGCCACCAGGCCGCCCAGCCCCGTCCCCATGGCCAGCCGCAGCGCCCGGAACTTCGCCGAGATCGACCCGTCGGTGACCCGCATGTACGTGTCGCCCCGCTCGGGGTCGTGCAGTGTCATGTACGCGATGTCGGTGGCCAGCAACTGCCTCGCTCTGTGCACGATGGCCTCGAGCACGGCGTCGAGGTCGCGCAGCGCGGCCAGGTCGCCGGCCGTGTCGTACAGCGCCGACAACTCGGCCTCCCGCCTGGCGCGCCTCCTGAGCAGGTCGCGCACCTTCAGCGCTTCGACCTTGGCCTGTTCGAGCTCCTCGATCGTGGCCGGGTCCGCGCCCGCGGCCCTGGCCGCGATGATCGGACCTTCGAACTCGACCGCCGACGCCTCCCTGGCCAGCAGTTCGAGGAAGGTGGTGCCGGTCACCTGGCCGTCCAGCCGCCGTCCACAGGGAGCGACACGCCGGTGATGAACGCCCCGCCGGGCCCGCACAGGTAGGCGACCAGCTCGGCCACCTCCTCCGGCTCGATCAGCCGCTTGATCGCGGCCGGCTGGAGCATGATGTCCGTCACCACCTCGTCGGGCGCGATGCCGTGCACCCTGGCCTGGTCGGCGATCTGCGCCTCGACCAGCCCGGTGCGGACGTAGGCGGGGCAGACGCACGTCGAGGTCACCCCATGGGGAGCGCCTTCGAGCGCGACCACCTTGGAGAACCCCTCCAGCCCGTGCTTGGCCGCGGTGTACGCCGACTTGTACGGCGAGGCCCGCAGCCCGTGGACCGACGAGATGTTCACGAACCGTCCCCAGCCCCTGGCGTACATGCCGGGCAGCACCTCGCGCGCGATCAGGAACGGCGCCTCGACCATGACCCTGAGCATCGCCGAGAACACCTCGGGCGGGAACTCCTCGACCGGCGCGACGTGCTGGAACCCCGCGTTGTTGACCACGATGTCGATGGGCTCGTCGGGCAGCGCCGCCAAGAAGCCGGGCTCGCTCAGATCGGCCACGACGGCCACGCCGCCGATCTCGGCGGCCACCGTCGTGGCGGGCTCGGCCCGCAGATCGACGACCATCACCCTGGCTCCCGCCGCGGCCAGCCGCCGGGCGCAGGCCGCCCCGATGCCGCCGCCGGCACCCGTGACCAGCGCCGTCCGCCCCGTCAGCTCCTTCGCCATACCCCTTGACTTTAGCGCTCGCCGCGCTCCGGCACATGGGTGCATGAGACATAGAACGCAGTCGCCTTATGTGGCCGACGTGGTCTGCTATGTTGGGTCGCATGATCGCGTATTCGTTCCTGTGGTGGCCCGCCTCCTAGGCGGACCTTCCAGCGCATACGCACACGGCCGCCTCGACGAGGCGGCCGTACGCATGTCGCACGCGCCCCCGTCGAGCACTGACGAAAAGGGACGCTCACCATGACCAGCTCCACAACGCCCGGCACCGCGACGACCACGGGGCCCACCGTGACCTCCACCTGGCCACAGCTGCTCACCATGCTGCTCGACGGCGTGTCGCTCACCTCGCGCCAGACCGCGTGGGCCATGGATCAGATCATGTCGGGCGCGGCCACGGACGCGCAGATCGCCGCGTTCGCCGTGGCGCTGCGGGCCAAGGGCGAGAGCGTGGCGGAGGTGTCAGGGCTGGCCGACGGCATGTTGTCCCGATCGGCCGCCATCAGGGTGTCCGGCGACCCCGTCGACCTCGTCGGCACCGGCGGCGACCGCGCCAACACCGTGAACATCTCCACCATGGCAGCCGTCGTGGCCGCCGCCGCGGGCGCGAAGGTGGTCAAGCACGGAGGCCGGGCCGCCTCTTCCATGGCCGGCGCCGCGGACGTGCTGGAAGGGCTCGGCGTGGTCGTCGACCTGCCGCCCGGCGCCGTGGTCGCGATCGCGGAGGAGGTGGGCATCACGTTCTGCTTCGCGCCGGCGTTCAACCCGGCGCTGAAAAGCACCTCCGGACCGCGCCGCGAGCTGGGCGTGCCGACGGTCTTCAACTTCCTGGGCCCGCTCACCAACCCCGCCCTGCCCGCCGCGCAGGCGGTCGGCGTCTTCCACCCGGCGATGGCGCCGGTCATCGCGGGCGTCCTGGCCGAACGCGGCGGCTCGTCCCTCGTCTTCCGCGGCGACGACGGGCTCGACGAGCTCACCACGTGCGGCCCCTCGACGATCTGGGTCGTACGGCGCGGCACGGTGACGCGGACCGCCTTCGACCCCGCCGACCTGTCGATCCCGCGGGCTCGCCCTGACGACCTGCGCGGCGGCGACGCCCGGCACAACGCGGCGGTGGCCCGCGCCGTCCTCGCGGGAGAGCCGGGCCCCGTACGAGACGTCGTGCTGCTCAACGCGGCCGCCGCCGTGGTGGCCGCCGACGGGGTGCCGCCGGCCGCCGAGCTCACTGCCGCCCTGGGCGCCGCCCGCAAGCGGGCCGCCGACGCCGTCGACTCCGGCGCCGCCGCGGCCCTGCTCACCCGCTGGGCGCAGGCCACGCAGCGGGCGCGGCCGTCCTAGGGACGGGTCATCGACAGAACGTCGAGCGCGGCGTCCAGCTGCTCCTCCGTCAGGGTGCCGTTGGCCACGTGGCCGCGCTCGATGACGACCTCACGGATCGTCTTCCGCTCCGCCAGCGCCTGCTTGGCGATCTTGGCCGCCTCCTCATATCCGACATACCGGTTCAGAGGGGTGACGATCGACGGGGACGACTCGGCGTACTCGCGCAGGCGCTCCACGTTCGCCGTGATGCCGGACACACAGCGGTCGGCGAGCAGCCGCGAGAGGTTGCCCAGCAACCTGATCGACTCCAGCACGTTGCGGGCGATGACCGGCAGTTGCACGTTCAGCTCGAAGTTCCCCGAAGCGCCCGCGAACGTGATCGCCGCGTCGTTGCCGATGACCTGCGCCGCGACCATGCCCGTGGCCTCAGGGATCACCGGGTTGACCTTGCCCGGCATGATGGACGAGCCGGGCTGCAGGTCGGGCAGGTTGATCTCGCCGAGCCCCGCGCGCGGGCCGGACCCCATCCAGCGGAGATCGTTCGCGATCTTGTTCAGCGAGACGGCCACCACCTTGAGCTGCCCCGACAGCTCGACGATCGAGTCTTGCGCGCTCTGGGCCTCGAAATGGTCCCTGGCCTCCAGGAACGGGATGCCGGTCGCCTCGCGCAGTTTCGCGATCGCCTCCTGAGCGAACCCCGCGGGGGTGTTGATGCCCGTGCCCACGGCCGTGCCGCCGAGAGGCAGCTCAAGCACGTGTTCGAGCGCCGCCGTGACGCGTACGACACCGTGCTCGATCTGCGTGGCGTAACCCCCGAACTCCTGGCCCAGCGTCACCGGAGTCGCGTCCATCAGATGGGTGCGCCCCGACTTCACCACGCCGCCGAACTCGGCAGCCTTCGCCCGCAGCGCCTCGGCCAGGTGCTGGAGCGAGGGCAGCAGGTGATAGGTCACCTCGGTCGCCGCCGCCACGTGGATCGACGTGGGGAAGACGTCGTTGGACGACTGGGAGGCGTTCACGTGGTCGTTCGGGTGCACGGGCCGGCCCAGCCGCTCCTCGGCCAGCGTCGCGATCACCTCGTTGGCGTTCATGTTGGACGAGGTGCCCGAGCCGGTCTGGAAGACGTCGATCGGGAAGTGGGCGTCGTGCTCGTTCTCGGCCACGTCGGCGGCGGCCTGCGCGATCGCCTCGGCCATGTCCTTCTCGATCACGCCGAGCTCGCCGTTGACCTCCGCCGCCACCGCCTTGACCAGGGCCAGCGCGGCGATGTGGGACGGCTCGATGGGCCGCCCGGAAACCGGGAAATTCTCCACCGCCCGCTGGGTCTGCGCGCGCCACCGTGCTCCTGCCGGCACGCGAACCTCACCCATCGAGTCATGTTCGATCCTGAACTCGCTCATGACTTCAGTCTGGCTCACGAATTCGGGCTCGCCGGGAAACGCCCCGCGTTCAGCTCGAGATGAGGGCGACGATCAGGATGGCGATCACCACGGCCGCGGCGGCGGCGACCGCCATGAGCACCAGCATGCCGTTGCGGTTGCCGTCGGGCCGCTGCTCCGGCTGGCCGGCGATGGCGAACAGGTCGGTGCCCAGCCCGCCAGGACCCCCTCCCTGCGGCACCGGCGGCGGCTGCTGCCGCGAGCCGGGTTCCTGGTCCGTCGGCGGGTAGACCTGCTGGCCCGGCGACCCGCCCTTCGGGATGCGCGCGGTCATGAACGCGCCCTCGTCGCCCTGCCCCTGCGGCGGTCCGCCCTGCTCGGGACCCAAGGGGAAGGGCCCTTTGGGCCGCGAGATGCTGATCGTACGCTCCGGATCGAACCCCGACTCGGGAGACGCGGTCCCGGGCGCACCGCCCTGCGGCCCGGCGCCGCCCGCGGTGGTTCCCGGCGCACCGAACTGCTGCTCACCCTGCGGCGGGCGCCCGATGCTCTGCGGAACGGTGGGCGCGTTGGAACCCCGCACCGGCCCTCCGGCCCCATGCGGCCCGATCCCCTGCCCACCGGGTCCCTGGTTACCGGGCCCCTGTCCACCAGGCCCGTTCCCCTGCCCTCCGGGTATCTGCCCGCCAGGCCCCTGGTTACCGGGCCCGTGCCCGCCAGGTCCTTGTCCCCCAGATCCCTGTCCGCCGGGCCCCTGCGATCCGGGCCCCTGTCCGCCGGGCCCATAGGCGCTGGGTCCCTGGCCACCGGGCCCGGGTCCGCCCTGGCCCTGCCCGCCGGGTCGTTGCCCGCCGGTCCCGTGCCCCCCGGGTCCCTGGCCGCCGGGTGATGGGCCGCCGGGTCCTTGCCCGCCAGGGCCGTTTCCTGGGCCGCCGGGTCCCTGGCCCCCAGGTCCGCCGGGGCCCGGCCTTCGGCCGGGCCCGCCGCCCGGTGCCGGTCCGGTCGAACCGGGCCTGCCGCCCATCGGATCGGTCGCGCCCGGGCCCTGCCCAGGTGCTCCGGACCCGCCCGGTCCTTGCCCGGACCGGCCCTGCTCGTGTCCTGGACCGCCGAAGGCCCCCTGCGGATCCGGCCCGCCTTGCCCCGGACCGGATCCGGTGAAGGCGTTCGGACCCGGCGCGGACGGCCCGGTGTATCCCTGCCCCGGTCCGCCGGCCGCAGCCGGGCCGCTGAACGCCCCACGCGGCGCCGGATGCCTGGGCCCCGCGGGACCCTGTCCGTGCCCTCCGGGACCCTGTCCAGGGCCGCCCCGGTCCTGCGGCGCTCCCGGTCCGCCGGGCGCGTTTCCGGGCCCGCGCCTGCCAGGGCCGGGCCCCTGGCCACCAGCGCCGGGCCCCTGGTCGTCGCGGCCGGGTGCCTGGTCGGCGGGGGTTTTCTGGGCAGCGAACGGATCGGGCAAAGCGGCCTCCTGCGCCATAAGAGCCTCGGCCGTGAGCACCGGCATCTCGCTCGTGGGGGTGTCGGCGACCATGCGCAGCAGGGTCTCCGCCTTGGCAGCGCCGAGACGCTGCCGATAGTCCTTGTTCAGCAGCCCGTTCAGCACGGGACGGAGTTGTCCCGCCTGCGTGGGCGGGTCGGCGCTCTCGGTGAGCAGCGCCGCCAGTGTCTCAGCGACCGTGGACCGTTCGTACGCCGGCCGCCCCTCGACCGCGAAGTAGAGCGTGGCCCCCAGCGCCCAGATGTCGGACTCGGGCCCGGTGTAGTCGCCCCTGGCACGTTCCGGGGCGGTGTAGCCGGGGGAGCCGATCACCATGCCCGTCTTCGTGAGCCGGGAGTCGCCCTCGGCCTTGGCGATGCCGAAGTCGGTCAGCACCACGCGCCCGCTCTCGGTGATGAGCACGTTGGCGGGCTTGACGTCGCGGTGGGTGATGCCCTGGGCGTGTGCGGCGCGCAGCGCGCCGAGCAGATCGACGCCGATCTCGGCCACGAGCCGGGGCGGCAGCGGACCCTCCTCGTCGATCACCTGTTCCAGCGAGCGGGCCTCGATGAGCTCCATGATGATCCACGGGCTGTCGTCGTGGATGATCACGTCGTGAATGGAGGCCACGGACGGGTGGTTGATCCGGGAGGCGATGCGGCCCTCGCGGACCATGCGTTCGCGCAGCTCCGTCCGTTGTTCTTCGGTGAGCACCGGGTCCTGGCGGATCTCCTTGACCGCCACCTCGCGCCCTAGGGCGCGGTCGCGTGCGCGCCACACGGTGCCCATGGTGCCCCGGCCGAGCGGGGTGATGAGCTCGTAGCGCTTCGCGAGCAGGCGTGTCTGCTGTTCCGGCATGAGAAGAAGATATCGATTCTCGCTTGGGAAGTGCTTTACCCTCGCTTGCGAAGTTCTCTTGGCCAGAACCGCCGAGGAAGGCACAACTTTATCACCGTCGCTTTCAGACGGGCATAAGCCGACGGCGACGGCCGCGCTTCAACGCGCTTCCTGTGCACCCCCTCGCCGGGTTTACGTTCCTGTCTCGGCTCGGGCACGGTGACGGTCTGGGTCTCGGCGCGGTGCAGCCCGCGATGCGCGGGCCTGCGTGTGAAAGACGGCGGTGTGAGAGCAGGCACCGGCCGTGCGGGTTTGGGCTTGCGCGGGGTCAGCGGCTCCTCCGCCGAGCCTCCTGCGGCCACCCTGGCCAGCATCAGCGAGGCGCGTACGGAGTCGAGCCTGGTCTGGGGGTCGATCCGCAGCAGCGCGTCGAGCACGGGGGCCAGCGGGCCGGCCTTGCTCATCGGGATCGGCTCGCCGCTGGTCAGCGCCGCGAGCGCAGCGGCGGCCGTACGGCGGCCGTGCAGGCCCCTGCCCTCGACGGCGGTGTAGAGGGTCGCCCCGAGCGACCACAGATCGCCCGCGGGGCTGGCCTTCGAGCCGAGCACCCGCTCCGGCGCGATGTAACCGGCGGACCCCAGCACGATGCCCGCCTGGGTAATGGAAACGTCACCTTCGAGTGCGGCCAGGCCGAAGTCGGTGAGCACCGCGCGGTCCTCGGTCACGAGCACGTTGCTCGGCTTGACGTCGCGGTGCAGGATGCCCTTGGCGTGCACCGCGCGCAGCGCGCCGAGGATCTGCCGGCCGATCTCGGCGGCCCTGCGCGGAGGGAGCGGCCCGTGCTCCTGGATGAGCTGCTCCAGAGACTTGGCCCGGAGCAGCTCCATCACGATCCATGGCCGGTCGTCCTCGGTGACCACGTCGAACACGGTGATGACCGAGGGGTGGGTGACCATGGCGGTCGCCCTGCCCTCGCGCTCGGTGCGGGCGCACAACTCGGCGCGCAACTCCTCGTCGAGCACGGTGGGCAGGCGCACTTCCTTGACCGCCACGTCGCGGTCGAGCAGCTCGTCATGCGCCCGCCAAACGGTGCCCATGCCGCCACGACCAACCGGCTCCAGGAGCCGGTAGCGCGCGGCGAGTAGGTAACCGGAGGGCGCACGCATGCCTGGCAGCTTACCTATTTGTGTAAACCGACCAGTAGAGGCGTGGCCGATAAAATGTTGCGAAGTTAAGTCAAGTCGCCTGACTCGTCACGTCAGCAAACCTCGCGGCCACATCATCCCAGTTGATGAGGCCCCACAGTTTCTCGACGTAGTCGGGTCGGACGTTCCGATACTGAAGATAGTACGCATGCTCCCAGGCGTCGAACACGAGCAGCGGCGTGGTGTTCATCCCGACGTTGCCGTGATGGTCGTAGACCTGCTCGACGACGAGCCTGCGGCTCGTCGGCTCCCAGGCCAGCACGCCCCATCCGGAGCCCTGGACCGTCGAGGTGGCGGCGGTGAGCTGCTTCTGGAACGCCTCGAACGTGCCGAAGTGCTGATCGATGGCGTCTCTGAGCGGCCCGTCCGGGCGGTCGCCGCCGTCGGGTGACAGGTTCTGCCAGAAGATCGAGTGCAGGACGTGGCCGGACAGGTTGAAGGCGAACGTCTTCTCCAGGCCCACGAGGTTGGAGAACTCGGTCTTGTCGCGGGCCTCGGCGAGGCGCTCAAGCGTGTCGTTGGCGCCCTTGACGTAGGCCGCGTGGTGTTTGGCGTGGTGCAGCTCCAGGATCTCGCCGGTGATGGCGGGCTCCAGCGCGGCGTAGTCGTAGGGCATGTCGGGAAGGGTGTAGTCCCCCATGCGTGTCCTCCTTCTGGATCTTTGGGGACGACACTATTGCAACTCATTCGCAGTTGCATCGGACTTGCGACCTAGGACCTCGCGACGGCAGTGTGGCGAGGGTCAGATTGGTCCAGCGGCGCGGGCGGCGACCAGCCGCCCGCGCCCGCGTCCCCGCCCGGCTTCCTGGAGCGCGTTCACGCAGCTCGCCGTGCATCTGTGCCCGCCGGCACACCCTTGTCGCCGGTCCCCGTGAATGATGATTGAGGGGCGTTCGACAAGCGCGCTTACGGGGACCTAGGGGGCGTCGTCAGCGGGTTGTAAGGGTGCCGAAAGCGGCCGGGGGCATGGTAAAGCCATGAGGGAGGGCCAACTCCTAGGCCACCGGAAATGTCGGTGCCGAGCGTCACACTGGGGGCATGGGCCGAAGTCCTCCCACCGATGTCAGATCGTTGAAGGACGTGATGAAGATGCGCCAGACCCAGGTTCGCCGCCGGCCGAAGAAGCCGGCCAGAGCCGGCCTGGACCTTCGCACGCCGTCAGGGCGCCTGCTGCCCTATTGAAACCACGACCAGGAGCGCTATCTGAGAGGTGCGCGATGTGCAGTCACTACCCCGTTTGCCCCAGTGCCGACTCGCCCGACCGTGAGGCGTCGCACGTGATCGCTTCCCACCCTGACCAGGGGTGGAGCCTGCTCTGCAACGGCGTCGTGCTGTTCGACGACACCGGCCTGCTGCTGCCCGACGGCACTGTCGTGGCACCGCACCGGGCACCGGTGGCCGCGTGACCGCCCACCTCCGGCCGGAGCCGCCGCGCGATGCGCCCGCCGGCGCCTGACCCCGGCTCCTCAACCCCCGGCCGCCGGGGCGCCGCGGTGGCCGGCGCCCGCCCTGATCGAGCGACGCCTGCCGATGGTGGCCGGCGTCCTCCCTGGTCGGGCGACGCCCGCCGATGACCTCCCGCGCGGACGCATCCGCCGCCGTCAGCGGCGGCCGATGGACAGGACCGGGCCCGTCCTGTCGGTGAAGAAGTCGTCGCCCTTGTCGTCCACGACGATGAACGCGGGGAAGTCGACCACCTCGATCTTCCACACGGCCTCCATCCCGAGCTCGGGATATTCGAGCAGCTCGACCTTCCTGATGCAGTCCTGCGCCAGCCTGGCCGCGGGGCCGCCGATGGAGCCGAGATAGAAGCCGCCGTGCTGCTCGCACGCCTCGGTGACCTGCTTGGACCGGTTGCCCTTGGCCAGCATCACCATCGACCCGCCGGCCGCCTGGAAGCGCCCGACGTACGAGTCCATGCGCCCGGCCGTCGTCGGCCCGAACGAGCCGGAGGCGTAACCGTCGGGGGTCTTGGCCGGTCCGGCGTAGTAGACGGCGTGGTTCTTGAGGTATTCCGGCATCTCGCCGCCGTTGTCGAGCAGCTCGGCGATCTTGGCGTGGGCGATGTCGCGGGCGACCACGAGCGGCCCGGTGAGGGACAGCCGCGTCTTGACCGGATGCTTCGTCAGCTGGGCGAGGATTTCGGGCATGGGGCGGTTGAGGTTGACCTGGACCACGTCGTCCGAGAGGTGCTCGTCGGTGGTTTCCGGCAGGAACCGCGCCGGGTCGGTCTCCAGCTGCTCCAGGAACACGCCCTCCGGCGTGATCTTGGCCAGCGCCTGCCGGTCGGCGGAGCAGGACACGGCGATGGCCACCGGGCAGGAGGCGCCGTGCCTGGGCAGGCGGATGACACGCACGTCGTGGCAGAAGTATTTGCCGCCGAACTGCGCCCCGATGCCCAGCTTCTGGGTGAGCTCGAAGACCTTGGCCTCCATCTCGAGGTCCCTGAAACCGTGTCCGGACGGCGAGCCCTCGGTGGGGATCGAGTCGAGGTAGCGGGCGCTGGCGTATTTGGCGGTCTTGAGCGCGTATTCGGCGGAGGTGCCGCCGACGACGATCGCCAGATGGTACGGCGGGCAGGCCGCCGTACCCAGCGAGCGGATCTTCTCCTCCAGGAAGGCCAGCATGCGCTTCTCGTTGAGCACGGCCTTGGTCTCCTGGTAGAGGAACGACTTGTTGGCCGAGCCGCCGCCCTTGGCCATGAACAGCAGTTTGTACTCGTCGGGGTGGCCGTGGGGGTCCTCGGCGTACAACTCGATCTGGGCGGGCAGGTTGTCGCCGGTGTTCTTCTCCTCCCACATGCTCAGCGGGGCCATCTGGGAGTAACGCAGGTTGAGCCGGGTGTAGGCGTCGTAGACGCCCCGCGAGACGTGCTCGGCGTCGCGCCCGTCGGTCAGCACGTGGCGGCCGCGCTTGCCCATGACGATCGCGGTGCCGGTGTCCTGGCACATGGGGAGCACGCCGCCGGCCGAGATGGAGGCGTTCTTCAGCAGGTCGAGGGCGACGAAGCGGTCGTTGCCGCTGGACTCGGGGTCATCGACGATCTTGCGCAGCTGGGCGAGGTGGGAGGTCCGCAGGAAATGGGAGATGTCGTGGATCGCCGTCTCGGTCAGCAACCGCAGCGCCTCCGGTTCGACCTCGAGGAACGTACGCCCGGCCGCCTCGACCTTCCGCACCCCCTCCGTGGTGATCAGCCGATATTCGGTCTCATCGGCTCCCAGCGGCAGCAGGTCGGTGTAGTCGAACTCGCCCATGTCCATCCTTTCGGTCACCCAAGAGGTTAACGGGTGACCGAGCCGCCGGGGGTCACGCCTCGGAGACGGCCGCCCGTGCTCGCGTCCGTGACCGCCCCGCGGTGAGGCCGAGCGTGATGCCCGCGATCACCAGGCCGGCGCCGAGCAGGTCGTACGCCGTCGGCATCGCGATCCCGAGCACCGCCCCCGTGACGATCGCGCCCACCGGGATGAGCCCGGCGAACAGCCCGGCCCGCCCGGGGCCCAGCCGGGGCAGCGCGGAGTACCAGAGGAAGAAGGCCACGACGGTCACCACGAGCGCCAGGTAGGCCAGCCCCAGCCCTTCGGCCACGGTGGGCGTCCGCACCATGCCCGGCCCTTCGTACACCAGCCCGACCAGGGTCAGCATGGGCACCGCGAGCGCCGTCGAGTAGGCCGCCACCCTGATCGCCCCCAGCTTGGGCAGCAGGGGGATGGCCAGCAGGGAGAAGCTCACCTCGCCCACGAGCGCGCCGAGGGCCCAGAGCAGTCCGGGCAGGTTGCCGCTGCCGAGGCCGGTGGCCAGGATCGCCCCTGCCACCACCACGCACGCTCCGACGAGCAGCCGTGGGGCGGGCCGCCCGCCGGCCAGCGCGAGCCAGAGCGGCACGGTGCCCAGGATGGTGCCGACCAGCGCGGGCCCGGACTCGTTGGTGGACTCGATCACGCAGACGTTGAAGACCACCAGGCCGAGCAGAGTGAGCCCGGCCAGGCACAGGCCCTCCCGCAGCGTCAGCCGGACGAAGCGCAGGCCGAGCACTCGTGTGATGGCGAGCAGGATGACGGCGGCCACGAGGTACCGCACGGCCTGTCCGCCGTAGATGGGGTAGTCGCCGATGAGCCCGGACACGCCCGCCAGCGTCCCGACCAGGAACATGGCGGAGGCCGCGCCGACGATTCCGTGTCTCATGTGCGGAATGCTAGGAGAACGATGGTTCGGGAAAACAGTCCAATGTCCCGCCGGATGACAGGACCAATATGGCCGATCTCCACATCCAGATAAATCGCGATAAAGGGGGGATCGCTGGTCAGATCGCCTCCGAGTTGCGCGATGCCATCAGGGGCGGCCGGCTCGCCCCCGGCACCCGCCTGCCCGCGACCCGCGACCTCGCCACCGACCTCCAGGTCTCCAGGGGCGTGGCGGTGGAGGCGTACGAGCAGCTCGTCGCCGAGGGTTTCCTGGTCTCCAAGGTGGGCGTCGGCACCCAGGTCACCCCCGTGCCCCCCGCCAGGGCCGCACCGAGGCAGCGCGCCGCGGCGCAGGAGCGGCCCACGCCGGTGCGGCCCACCTCGGACACCCCCGCGGGCTCGCCGTACTACGGTCATCGTCCCACCTCTCCCGACCTCAGCCACTTCCCCCGTGAACGCTGGCTCGCGGCCGTCAGGCACGTCCTGGCCACCGTACCCTCGGACGCCCTCGACTACGGGGACCCCGGCGGCGTGCCTGAGCTGCGGGAAGAGCTGGCCGGCTACCTCAGGAGGGTCAGGGCGGCGGACGCGCGCCCGGAGAACCTCATCATCGTCGGCGGCGTGGCGCAGGGGCTGAGCCTCGTGCTCCACGTGCTGTCCCAGCGGCGCGCGGTCAGGCTCGCCGTCGAGGACCCGACGAGCCACCGCCAGGTGCCCCTGCTCAGGCGAGCGGGCGCGCACCTCGTCCCGGTGCCCGTGGACGAGGAGGGCCTCGACGTGCGCAGGTTGAGCGGCGACGCGGTGCTGGTGACGCCGGCCCACCAGTTCCCGACCGGCGTGGTGCTCTCTCCGTCCCGCAGGGCCGCGCTGATGGAGTGGGTCCACGTGGGCGGCCGCGTGATCCTGGAGGACGACTATGACGCCGAGTTCCGCTTCGACCGCGACCCCGTCGGCTGTCTGCAGGGCCTGGCGCCCGACCGCGTGATCCTGTCGGGCAGCGTCAGCAAGGCGCTCGCGCCCGGCCTGCGCCTGGGCTGGGTGGCCGCGCCGCCCGACCTGGCCGAGGACGTGCGCCGGGCCAGGGGCGAGCTCGACCTGGGCTCGCCGGTCATCGAGCAGTACGCGCTGGCGCACTTCCTGCGCACCGGCGGCTACGACAAGCACCTGCGCCGCATGCGCAGGGAATATCGTCGCCGCAGGGACGCCCTCGTCAGGGCGCTGGCCTGCGAGCTTCCCGAGGTCAGCGTCAAGGGCATCGACGCGGGCCTGCACGTCTATCTGGAGTTGCCGGACGGCTGGGACGAGCCGCGGACGGCGCGGGTGGCACGGGAGCTGGGGCTGTCCGCCGAGCCTGTGGGGCCGATGCGCCAGTCGCCGGGGAAGCCGGCGGTGGTGGTGGGGTTCGCGCGGTTGCCCGGTCACAAGGCTGCCGAGGCCGTTAAAGGCTTAAAAGTAAGAATGTCAGGACATGCTATGGATTAAGAGTTTCATATCCGCCTGGGGCGAGGGCTCCGGCGGGGACGGGAGACATTCATGCGTGTGGGACTGTTCGGTCTGGGCCGGATCGGGGCCTTCCACGCCGCGACCATGGCCGCCCATCCGCTGGTGGACGAGCTGATCGTGGCCGATCCTGTGCGGACCTCCCCGTACGGCAGGCCGGGAGACCCGTTCGAGTCGGACGCCGTGGTCATCGCCACCCCGACCAGCACCCACGCCGAGCTGATCGTCCGAGCCTGCGCACTCGGCATCCCGGTCCTCTGCGAGAAACCGGTCGCGGGCACGGTGGGCGAGACCGTCAAGGTGCTGGAGGCGCGCGCGGGCAACCGGGTGCACGTCGGGTTCCAGCGCCGGTTCGACCCCGGGTACGCGGCCGCCGCGCGGGCCGTGCGGGACGGCGAGCTGGGCGACCTGCACCGGGTCCACCTGGTCACGGCCGATCCCACGCCGCCGCCCGCCGCGTACATCCCGCTGTCCGGGGGCATCTTCCGCGACTGCCACGTCCACGACTTCGACGTCCTGCGCTGGGTGACCGGCCGCGAGGTGGTGTCCGTCTACGCGCGGGGCGCCAACCGCGGCGCCGCGTTCTTCGCCGAGGCGGGCGACGTGGACACCAGCGCCGCGCTGCTCACGCTGGACGACGGCACGCTGGCCACCCTGCAGGGCTCGCGCTACAACGGCGGCGGGTACGACGTGCGCATGGAGCTCGCGGGCACCCGCCGCACCCAGGCGGTCGGGCTTGGCCCGCGTGCCCCGCTCCACACGACCGAGGGCCTGCGGGAACCGGACGATCCCTGGCCCGACTTCGTGACCCGCTTCGCGACCGCGTACCGCGACGAGATCGACTGCTTCCTCCGCGGCGGTCAGGGCCTCTGCTCGATCGAGGACGCGCTGGAGGCCCTGTACGTGGCCGAGGCCGCCGACCTGTCGCTGCGCGAAGGCCGTCCCGTCGACGTGGCGGAGGTGCGGCGATGAAGCTCGCGGGAGCCCCCATCTCGTGGGGCGTGTGCGAGGTCCCCGGCTGGGGCTACCAGCTCCCGCCCGACCGTGTGCTGTCCGAGATGCGCAAGCTCGGCCTCACCGCGACCGAGCTGGGCCCCCAGGGTTTCCTGACGCCCGGCCTCATCGAGCGGTACGGCCTGCGCCTGGCCGGCGCCTTCGTGCCCGTCGTGCTCCACGACCCCGGCCACGACCCCCTGCCCGGCCTGCCGGAGGAGGGGCTGCTCGTGCTGGCCGCCGCCACGGGCGGCGACGGCTACGACACGCGCCCCGAGCTCGACGCCGCCGGCTGGGCCACGTTGCTGGGCAACCTCGACGGGATCGCCGCCGCGCTCGGCCCCCGCGCGGTCCTGCACCCGCACGTGGGCACCATGGTCGAGACCCGGGCCGAGGTCGAGCGGGTGCTGGAGGGCAGCTCGATGCCGCTCTGCCTGGACACCGGCCACCTGCTGGTCGGCGGCACCGACCCGGCCGCCCTGGTCGAGGCGGCCGCGTCGCGGATCGCGCACGTGCATCTCAAGGACGTCGACGCCCGCATGGCCGCCCAGGTCGCCGCCGGGACGCTGGCCTACACGCAGGCCGTGCGCGAGGGCGTCTACCGCCCGCTGGGCCAGGGCGACGTGGACATCGAGGCCATCGTCACCGGCCTGACCAGGAGCGGCTACGACGGCTGGTACGTCATGGAGCAGGACGTCATCCTGTCCGGCCCTGACGACCGGCCGATCGAGGACGTCCGGCGGAGCCTCGCCTACCTCGACGGGGTGCTGGGTGCCGGCTGACCGCCGTGGCCGGCGCGGCTCCTGGGCTCGAAGCCGGGCGCGAGCACGATGATCGTGGCGGCCAGCACCAGCGGCGCGGCGAACGCCACCCGCATGTCCGCGGCGTCCGCGACGCCGCCGACCAGGGCCGCGCCCACGATGAAGCCGACGTAGTTGAAGAGGTTCACCCTGGCGATGGCGACCCCGGTGCCCGACGGGTCGAGCCGGCCGGCCGCCGAGAACGACTGCGGCGCCACCACCGACAACCCCACCCCGGTCAGCCCGAACGCGACGATGCCGAGCGGCTGGTTCGGGGCCAGGACGACGCCGAGGAAGCCGGCCGTGGCGATCACACCGCCGATCCTGACGATGGCGGCGGGGCCGTACCTGCGGACGGCGAGGTCGCCGCCGAGCCTGACGGCCAGCGTGGTCGCCTGGTAGGCCACGTAGGCCAGCGGGATCACGCGCGGGCCAGCCGCCAGCACGTCCTTCATGAACACGGTGTTGAAGTTGGACACGGCGGCGTCGCCGACGTAGAGGAAGCCCATGGCCAGGCAGAGAGGGACGATCGGTCGCCAGGGGAGACGGCCGGGCGTGGTTCCTGGGACGGCCGCGACCTTCTCCTCGTCCGGCGCGCACAGGGCGCGGCCCGCGTAGAGGGAGCCGGCCAGCGCGAAGACCATCGGGATCGCCATGATGAGCGGCAGCGGGAGATCGGCGGCCACCGACGCCCATAACGCTCCGGCCATGCTGAACGCGCTCCACACGCAGTGGAAGCCGTTGAGCACCTGGACGCCGTACCTGCGCTCGACCGCCACGCCCTGCATGTTGATGCCCGCGTCGACCGCGCCGACGGCCACGCCGAACAGCAGCAGCACCGGCACCAGCAGGGGCACGCTCGGCGCGAGCCCGGCCAGCACCACGGCGGCGGCCACCACCGGCTGGGCGATCCGCAGCAGGATCCTGCTGCCGTGGCGGGCGGAGAACGCGCCCGCCGCGACGCTGCCGACCCCCGCGAACACGGGAACGATCAGCAGGAGGAGCGTCAGCGTGCCCTCGTCGAGCTCGTGCTTGTCCTGCAGGGCGGCGACCTGGATGAGCAGCGAGGCGAACGACAGGCCCTGCACGGCGTAGACGGCGTACGTGGCGAGCCGGGCCTGGCGATCACGCGAGGACGGCACGGCGGCCTCCTGATCGGGGGGTGGATCAAACGCGAGGCGGAGTCAGGTTAGCGGCAGAACCAGCCGCTCCGGCAGCACGCGGACCGGGTTTCAGCGACCGGTTCCCCGGTGTGGCCGCCCACACGCCGAGCGCCAGCAGCGCCGCCACCTCCGTGACGGCCAGGCCGCGCTCCACCAGCCCGAGGGGCATGATCCGATACCACGGCAGCCCGTTGCGCGTGCCGATGAACACCATCGTGCCGATGCCCACCACCCACAACACCGAACAGACCCCGAGCCCGAACGCCACCAGCGTGGCCCGCGACCGCACACGGCGCCGCCACGGCCCGGTGATGAGCACGACCGCCAGCGGCAGGCACAGGAAGGCCACGAGACTGCCCACCCGGTGGATGCTCCCGCTCAGGCTCGGCCCCACCGACCAGTCGTGCTTCTGGAACCAGGCCGTCATGAGCAGGCCGACGCTCCACCCCATGAGCGCCACGGTGCCGAGAACACCGGCCAGCTTCCTCCGCGCCAGCGACACCCCGATGCCCACGGACCCCGCCGCCAGCAGACCCACGGCGAACCCGAAGATCCAGCCGTCGGGGCCCAGGCCGTGCTCGCTGATGGTCAGCCTGATCGGGTTCATCTCGTCGAGGCTGGACGCCTCCAGGCCGAGGATGACCGCAATGCCCGCGCCTGCCGCGCCGAGACCCCACCGCGCCGGTTGATGCACGCGCACACACCTCCCTACGCCGGATCAACGGCCGGGGACGCGTACGGATTCCGCGCGGGGCGTGCTTCTCGCGCTTTCCCGGAACGCTGCCCTTCCTGGACGATGCCTTCCGCCACGCCGAGACGGACGAGGCCCTGGTCGAGGAGATCGTCGCCTCCTCGGCGCGAATCGGCTGACGCGGACCGGTTCGGGACGAGCGCATCCGGCGAGCGCCAGATATCGTCAGAAGTGTGAACGAACGCGCTGGATCGTGGTTGCCCAAGCTGCAGGAAGTGGGAGAGCGGCTGGCCGAGGAGTGGGTGTCGGCCCGCCGCCCGCCGGTGGCCGGCGACGCGCCGCAGCCGCACGAGCTACGCGCGTCCGACGCCGACCGGGAGCGCATCGCCCAGGTCCTCCAGGACGCCCACGCCGACGGCCGGCTCTCCCTGGAGGAGCTGGAGGAACGGCTCGGCGTGCTCTACTCCTCACGCACACTCGGCGAGCTGGCCGCGCTCACCTCCGACCTGCTGCCCGCCGAGGAGCAGCCGCTCAACCTCGACGACCGGCCGGTGTCGGCCATCTTCAAGAAGGAGCAGCGCGGCGGGCGCTGGGTCGTGCCCGCAGAGGTCGCCGTGACGGCCATGTTCGGCACGACCAAGCTCGACTTCCGTGACGCGATCCTGCAGAACCGGCGGATCATCATCAACGCCACCCTCGTCTTCGGCGGGCTGGAGATCCACGTTCCCGAAGGGCTTGAGGTGATCAGGATCGCCAAGGACAAGACCGTCCGGCTGACCAAGCAGCCGACCGAGCCGGGCGGGCCCGTCGTCGAGGTGCACACGACCAACTTCGCCGGCGAGGTCAAGGTCAAGGAGCCACCCCGCCGCAAGCGCCGCCGCTGACCGCGCCTTTCCGGCCACCCCGGCCGCCCCGCCGCCGCAGGGCGGCCGCCTCAGCCCGCGGTGTCGAAGTTGATCGCGCTGTACGCCCGCAGCTTCCAGAGCTGGTGCTCGCTCTCGATCTTGCGGATCGTCCCCGACCGGCCGCGCATGACCAGCGATTCCGTCACCGCCGAGCCGGCCCTGAACCGTACGCCCTGCATGAGCTCGCCGTGCGTGATGCCGGTCGCCGCGAAGAACACGTCGTCCGACCTGACCAGGTCGTTGGTGGTGAGCACCTGGCCGAGATCGTGCCCGGCGTCGACCGCCTTGCTCCGCTCGGCGTCGTCGCGGGGCCAGAGCCGGCCCTGGATCACGCCGCCGAGGCACTTGAGCGCGCACGCCGCCACGATGCCCTCGGGCGTGCCGCCGATGCCCAGCATCAGGTCGATGCCCGTACCGGAACGAGCCGCCATGATCGCGCCGGCCACGTCGCCGTCGGTGATGAACTTGATCCGCGCGCCCGTCTCCCTGATCTCCTTGACCAGCCGCTCATGCCTGGGCCGATCGAGCACCACCACGGTCACGTCGGACGGCGAGCAGTGTTTGGCCTTGGCCACCGCGTTGATGTTCACGGACACGGGGGCCTCGATGTCGACCACGCCGGCCGCCTCGGGGCCGGTGACCAGCTTCTCCATGTAGAACACCGCGGACGGGTCGTACATCGAACCGCGCTCGCTCACGGCGATCACCGACACCGCGTCGGGCATGCCCAGCGCCGTCAGCCTGGTGCCGTCGATGGGATCGACGGCCACGTCGCAGGCCGGGCCGCTGCCTGCGCCGACCTGCTCGCCGTTGAACAACATCGGGGCGTGGTCCTTCTCGCCCTCGCCGATGACCACCACGCCGTTCATCGACACCGTGTTGATCAGCTGGCGCATGGCGTTCACCGCCGCGCCGTCGGCGCCGTTCTTGTCTCCCCGGCCGACCCAGCGGGCCGCCGCCATCGCGGCGGCCTCCGTGACCCGGACGAGCTCCATCGCCAGGTTGCGATCGGGGGCGTGCTCGCCCGTGGCGAGCTGGGCCGGTACGGACGTCTCGTCGGACATGATGCGTGGCCTCCTCGTGGAACATCTACGTCGATCGTAGTTGCCGCCATATTCCCGCTCAGGACCGGATAATCTGCCCTGTCGGCATTGCTTCTCTGCCCAGAAGCGAGGCGAAGGCGACCTCTGTAAGCTTCGACTGGTCGCCCTGCATATCGGAGAACGGGTCCAGCGCTCCTGCGCCCGAGATCCCGCCTCCGCCGTGGAGCAGGATGGCGCCTCGCCGTGGAGGAGTTCCGAATGAGCGATGTGGAAAACGTGGTGGCCCAGTCGCGCACGTCCGAGCGGGGCGCGGCCACACGCAGCTCACTGCTCGCCGCAGCCAGGGAGGTCTTCGTCTCCAAGGGCTTCGCGGAGGCGGGTGTGACCGACGTGGTGGCCAAGGCGGAGGCCAGCGTGGGCAGCCTTTACCACCACTTCTCCGGCAAGGCCGACCTCTACCTCACGTTGTGGGAGGAGTTCCAGGCCCGGCTGTCGCAGCGCACCAAACTGGCCGCCCGCGCGGCCCGCTCCGCCGGCGAGACCGACCCGATGCGCGTGTTCGTCAGCGCCGCCCGCGCCTATCTCGAGGGCTGCCTGGAGGAGCGCGAGCTGGCCGCGCTCTTCCTGCGCGGTGACGGCCCGCCCGGCTTCGACGTCATCATGCGCGACCGGCTCCGCAAGTGGGCCCAGCTCAACGCCACCCTGTTCGAGGACGAGGGCGCGCTGGTCGTGGTGATCACAGGGGCGCTGGCGGCGGCCGTGTCCGAGGTCGTACGCACAGGCGATCGGGGCCTGGCCGAGGACACCCTCGCCATCATCGGCCGGATCCGCCCGGCCACTTCGGCGACCACCTCGTCCAGCGGGTAATCTCGCCAGGTGTGCGACGGTTCACCGAAGGTTTCTACGGCTACGCGGTAGCCCTGCTGGTCTGCCTCGTGGGAGCCGGGATTTTCCTGCTGGTCACCCCGCAGAGCCGCGACGAGCACATCCCGCGGGTCGACTACTCCATCACCGTCGCCAACTTCGGTCACGAGGTGCCCTACGGCGTGTGGGCGCCGCGGAACGACCCGGCCGGATGGGTGCCCAACAGCAACCGGATCGCCGCAGGCACGGGCGGCGCCAAGGTCCTCTACCTCGGTTACGCCACCGCCGAGCGGGAACACGCCATGTTCGCGCAGAGCGACGAGAAGCCGCCCGCCGGGTTCGCGAGCCGCATGGCCAACAGCGACAAGGCCGTGGGCACGCAGCAGATCGGCGGGGTCACGTGGGAGCGGCGCTTCCGCGAGGACAAGAACCAGCGCACCCTGGTGCGGATCCTGCCCGACGTGACACTGGTGATCACCGGCACCGCCGACTGGCCCGAGCTGGCCCAGCTGGCCGCCCTCCTCCAGCAACGCCCCCAGGGCTGACCACCGCCCTGCGCCCGGGCACGCGCCTGCGCTTGGATGCGGGAACGCGCCCGCGCCCGGGTACACGCCTGCGCTCGGGCACGTGCCGTCGCGTCTAGGGTGGGTGCCGTGGCAGACGAGAAGGCACCCTCATATGAGCAGGCCCGCGAGGAGCTGACCGAGGTGGTGCGCCGCCTGGAGACCGGCGGGCTCACCCTGGAGCAGTCGATCGAGCTCTGGGAGCGGGGCGAGAAGCTCGCCGCCGTCTGCGAGGAGTGGCTGCAGGGGGCTCGGGTCAAGCTCGCCGCGGCCATGGCCCGCCGCTCCGATCCCACGTCGGACGACGCCGGCGACGCCCCCTTCTGACCCGCCACCGCGCCCTGTCCGACCGGCCCGGGGTCCGACCGGCGCAATGCTTCCGCGACCGGGCCCGCGTTTCCGTCGCCGTTCCTGCTGCGGCCGGTCTCAGGCCTTGTGGCCGGTCGCGGTCAGGAGCCGGCGCGCACGAGGGCGATCACGGGGATGCGGCGGGTGGTCTTGGCCTCGTACTCGGCGAACTGGGGCGCCTGCGCCACCATCCGCGCGTAGAGCTGGTCGCGTTCCTCGCCCTCCAATGCGACCGCCCCGGCCTCGAATGTGTCCGTGCCGACCTCGACCGTGGCGTTGGGGGTGGCGCGGAGGTTGTGGTACCACGCCGGGTGCTTGTCGGCGCCGCCGGAGGACGCGATGACGATCTGGCGGTCGCCGTCGGGCACGTACATCAGCGGGGTGGTCGCCTGCTTGCCGCTCTTGGCTCCGGTGGTGGTGAGCAGCAGCAGGTGGGCCTTCCCGAACATGCCCCCGACCCGCCCCTCGTTGGCGCGGAACTCGTCTATGACCTGCTGGTTGAAATCGTTCATCACGGCTCCTCAGGAATCGGAGAAATCTCCGGTTCGGAGATTAATCGGAGAGTTCTCCGTTTACAAGCTGTATGCTCCCCCCGTGCGCGGACGCCGAACCTTGCCCGTGATCGGGCAGCCCCAGCCGGAACGGGCCGACGCCGCCCGAAACCGACGGAGGATCATCGAGGTGGCCGCCAGGATGATCGCCGAGCACGGCGCGGACAACATCTCGCTCGACGAGGTGGCCCGCGTCGCCGGCGTCGGTGTCGGCACGGTCTACCGGCGCTTCGGCGACCGCGCCGGGCTGGTCCTGGCCCTGATCGACGATCAGGAGCGGCAGTTCCAGGAGGCGTTCCTCGCCGGGCCGCCGCCGCTCGGGCCCGGCGCCCCCGCCGCCGAACGGATCACCGCGTTCCTGGACGCCCTGGTCGACCGGGTCGTGGCCCAGCAGGGGCTGTTCGTGCAGCTGGAGAAATGTGGCAAGACCATCCGGTACAGCGGGCCGTACCGGGTGCACCACGTCCACCTGGCCACGCTGCTCGCCCAGGCCTGCCCGCAGGCGGACCGGGCGTTCCTGGCCGACGCGCTCCTCGCGCCCGTCAACGCCCGCCTGATCGCCTTCCAGCAGGAAGAGCGCGGCATGACGATCGGGGAGATCAAGGCCGGCCTGGCCCAGCTGGCCACGGTGGTCACCTGCGGCTACAGCGTCCCGCCCGGTGGCAGCCGGCGGTAGCCGTGGCCGGTCTCCTGGGCCGGCCACCCGTTCACGCTCGCCGGCCCGCGCTCGTTGACCTGGGCGTCATGGATGCCGTAACGCCCGCCGCGGCCGCACCGCGCGTACGAAGTCGATCACCTCGGCGTCACCGGGTTCGATGACCAGCCCGCGCCCCTCGTGTTCCACGCCTACGCAGGCATGCGTGAACGTCGCGACCTGCATATTCATGCGGCGGAGTCACGCGCCGCTTGTTGGTTCTCCTGCTGATTCTCCGGGCTCCTCGGCGCGTACGGTCAGGCGGTCGTCCGTGAGGCGGATCGTCAGCACGGCGCCGGGGGAGACGTCCTTCGCCCGGCGCACCACGTCGCCGGAAGGGTGCTGCACGATGGCGTAGCCGCGCTCCAAGGTGGCGGCAGGCGAGAGGGCGATCAGCCGGGCACGCAGGTGGGTGAGGTCGTCGGACGCCCGGTCGAGCGAACCGGTCAACGACCGTCTGGCGCGCTCGCGCAGCGCGTCCACCTGCTCGGCCCTTCGTTCGAGCTCGCGTACGGGATCGGCCAGCGACGGCCGCGACCGTACGGACGTCAGCCATGACATCTCGCGGTCGAGCCAGCCGCTCAACACCCGCCGGCCCCGGTCGCGCAGCTGGCGCACCAGCGTGAGCTGCTCGCCGACGTCGGGCACGACCTTCTTGGCCGCGTCGGTGGGGGTGGACGCGCGTATGTCGGCCACCAGGTCGAGCAGGGGGCTGTCCTGCTCGTGGCCGATCGCGCTCACCACGGGGGTGCGGCAGGAGGCCACCGAGCGCACGAGCGTCTCGTCGGAGAACGGCAGCAGGTCCTCCAGCGAGCCGCCGCCCCGGGCGATGACGATCACGTCGACCGAGGAGTCGGCGTCGAGCCTGCCCAGCGCCTCGGTCACCTCACCCACCGCGTACGGCCCCTGAACGGCCACCTCCTCGACCTTGAACCGCACGGCGGGCCAGCGCCTGCGGGAGTTCTCCAGCACGTCGCGCTCGGCCGCCGAGTCGCGACCGCAGATGAGCCCGATCGTGCCGGGCAGGAACGGCAGCCGCCGCTTCCTGTCGGCGTTGAACAGCCCCTCGGCGGCCAGCAGCTGCCTGAGGCGTTCGAGCCTGGCCAGCAGCTCGCCCACGCCGACCGGGCGGATCTCCATCGCGGTGAAGGCGAACGATCCTCTGTTGACCCAGAAGTCGGGCTTGACGTGCACGACCACCCTGGCGCCGTCGGCCGGTCTCGGCATGGCCGCCTCATAGACCCCTCGAGGGGCGGTGACCCTGGCCGACACGTTGGCGACCGGGTCGCGCAGGGTCATGAACACCGTGCCGCCGCGGGCGCTCAGGTCGGTGATCTGGCCCTCGACCCAGACGGTGCCGAGCCTGCCGATCCAGCCGCCCACCATCTGCAGGACAGTGCGGATCGGCAAGGGAGACTCGGGCGAGGTCTTCGAGGTCATGGCGGAAGACTACGCGGCGGGGAAGCTCGCTTCCCCGCGGGCCGGAACGTTTCTTCCCTCTACTCGGCGGCCTGCAGCTTGGCGAGGCGGTTCTCGAACATGCGGATGACCTCGGCCCTGGCCTTCGTCGCCCGCTCGTAGGCCAGGAAGCCGCTGATCTGCTCGGCGGTCTTTCCCCGCATCCTCGCGCGCAGGGAGGCGACGGTCAGCTCCGCGTAGCCGGGCAGCGGCTCGACCAGGTCGGTCGCCGCGGCCGTCACGGGCGCGGCGGCCGGCTCCGTGGACGCCGCCGGCTCCGGCGCGGCGGCCGGCTCGGTCGCCGCGGCGGGCTCCTTGGCAGCGGATCTCCCGGCGGCGGGCTTCCTCGCGGCCTTGGGCTTGGCCGGCGTCGCCTTCGGCTTCGCCGCGGGCTTCGCGGCGGCGGCAGGCCCATCGACGGCGTCCGTCTTCCCTGCGGCCGGCTCGGCCGCTACGGCCGTCTCCTCAGCGGTGGCCGGCTTGGCGGCGGCCTCCTCCGTGACCGTGGGCTTGTCCTCGACGGCGGGCTCGGCGGTGGCGGGCTCCGTCTTGCCCGCCGGGGCGAAGATGACCGGGTCGGGCCTGCTCTTGCCGGTGCCGTTCGGCTCGGCGGCCCCCGGGCGCGGGGCGAAGATGACCGGCTCCTTGCGGGCGGGCTTCTCCTCGTCCTCCGCGGCGGGCGCGGCGACCTGGCCGGCCGCGGGGCGGGAGTCGTGCTCCTCCTCGCGCTCCTCCTTGTCGCCCGCCCCTCTGATGGAGTTCTTCACCCGGTCGACGAGCAGCATTGCCTGCCCGGCGGCGCTGAGCGCGGTCTGGGCGACGAGGAGCGGCAGGTCTTTGGCCTTCTCCTTGAGCTCGTCCTTGTTGGTAACGGTTTTGGCGATGTTGCGTATCACGTCGCTGAGGGACATGTACGTCTCCCTGGGAGGTCAGTATTGGACGGCCAGTGTGGCAAACCGCGGGCGGCCACGCACGCGCGGGCCTACCGGCCGCTCCACGTAGCATAAGAAGTATGGAGCCCCAGACCCCCACTTCCCGCCGAGTCCTCGTAGCCAAGCCGCGTGGCTATTGCGCCGGAGTCGATCGAGCCGTGGTAGCGGTCGAGAAGGCTTTGGAGCAATATGGTGCGCCGATCTACGTGCGCAAGCAGATCGTCCACAACACCCACGTCGTCAAGACGCTCGAGGCCAGGGGTGCCATCTTCGTCGAGGAGACCGAGGAGGTGCCGGAGGGGGAAATCGTCGTGTTCTCCGCCCACGGCGTCGCGCCCGTGGTCCACGAGGAGGCCAGGAGCCGCCGGCTGCGCACCATCGACGCCACCTGCCCGCTGGTCACCAAGGTGCACAACGAGGCGAAGCGGTTCGCGGGACAGGACTACGACATCCTGCTGATCGGGCACGAGGGCCACGAGGAGGTCGAGGGCACCTCCGGTGAGGCGCCCGACAACATCCAGCTGGTCGACGGGCTCGACGCGGTCGACCAGGTGCAGGTGAAAGACCCGAGCAAGCTCGTGTGGCTGTCGCAGACCACGCTGTCGGTCGACGAGACCACCGAGACGGTCGCCCGGCTCAAGGAGCGCTTCCCCACGCTGATCGACCCGCCGAGCGACGACATCTGCTACGCCACCCAGAACCGGCAGGTCGCGGTCAAGGAGATCGCCGCCGACTCGCAGCTGGTCATCGTGGTCGGCTCGGAAAACTCCTCCAACTCCAAGCGGCTGGTCGAGGTGGCGAAAGACTACGGCGCCGAGGCCGCCTACCTCGTCGACGACGCCACGCTCATCCGCGACGAGTGGCTCGACGGCGTCACCACGGTCGGTGTGACCAGCGGCGCGTCCGTTCCGGAAGAGCTCGTGGAAGGGGTGCTGGCGCGGCTGGCCGAGCACGGGTTCGGCGACGTGACGGAGGTGCAGCCGGTCGACGAGCGCATGCGCTTCGCACTGCCCCACGAGCTGCGCAAGGACCTGCGCGCCTCCTGACCCCGGCGATCGAATGATCGTCCGCCCCGAACCGGGCGGCCGTCCCGTGACGTCCAATGCGTCATGAGGAAAAACGTGACGGCGGCCGCCCTGCTCGGATCCGTGAGCGTCTTCTGCGCTTCGATCGTCGGGCTCGATCTCGCCGTGGTGTCGATGGAGCCCCCGCGCAATCTCCACGAGATCTCCTTGGCATCGGCGCTGAAGTCACTCGTCACCGTGGTCCCGATCCTCAAGGCCTTACTGTTCGCCCCCAGCAGCCCGTCATCGGTGCCGCTGTTCGTCAACGCCCTGTTCTGCGGCGCCGGGGCATCGCTGATGGCCGTGGCCGCCGTGATGGTCCGTCGCGGCATGCCGCTGGGCTCGCTGCTGGCGGCGCTGGTCGGCGGGTGCCAGCTCGGCTTCTCGCTTTTCGGGGCCTTGACCCTCTTTCCGCGAGCCGTGGATGAGGGCGCGCCTTGGTACGTCTGGTCCACCACCGTCCTGTTCGGCCTCGCCGCGGTGTCGTACGTCCTGGGCCTGTGGGCCATCCCGCCGCACGGGGGCTCCGGCGCGGCCGGCGCGTCCACCCGGCGCATCCTGGTGGCGAGCGCGCTCTGCTTCGCGACGACGGTGGCGGTGATCTGCGCGTACTACCTGGTCGCGGAGCCCTTGCTGAACGCGTATGCGTCCGAGCCGCCTCTCCCTGTGGTGGTATCGGTCGCGGCGGTCGCCGCGGGCCTCGCCGCGATCGCCAGGACGGCGGCCAGGCGAGGCGGGTCGAAAGGCGTGCTGATCGCGGGAGGGCTCATCGCCCTGCCCGGGCTCCTGCTGCTCGAGCTCCTGTCCGGAATCGTCACGGCCATGCCCGGCCCCGCACTCCTCCTCGGCCTGTGCTCCGTCGTGCTGCTGCTGATGGGGCTGGTCCGGCTGGTGGCCGAGCCGGCCGGCACGCGGGCGGACGGCAGCGCGCCCGCCGCGCTGATCGTCTCCTCGGCCTGGGCCGGGCCTGTCATCACCCTCTTCGGCGTCGTCGCCGTCGGCGAGGCGCGGCGTGTCGCGCACGAGGAAGCCCGGCTCAAGGGGGACGAGCTCGCCGGCGACCCCGTCCTCGGCGACATGTTCCTCGACGACGCGGCGTCCGGCGTCCGGGGCTACGCGCTGCTGTTCGCCGCCGCCGTCGTGGGCCTGACCGTGCTGGCCCGCCGGGTCAGGATCCGGGGCGGCACGCCACAGACGCAGGCCGCGGTGTTCATCTGGGGCCTGGTGTACGTCCTCTTCCTGGTGATCGCCGCCACGCTCACGCCCTTCGTCCTGGGCGACGGCGACGAGCCCGTGCACGAGGTGGTCGTCGAAGGCCCTGTCTGGTATGTGCCGGCCATCCGCACGGTCCTCGCGTGCTCGGCGGCGGCGTTCGTGGCCGCGTGCGTCCTGCTCGTGCGACGGCCGCCCGGAGCCCCCGGTGACCTGCCTCAGTCGTCGCCGCGCGGCGTGCCGTACACCTTCGGCTCGAAGTAGCCCTCCGGCTCGGGCACGAACGGCTGGCGCGGTCGCGGCACCTCCGCGCCGGCCTTCAGCTCCTCGCGCAGATCGCGTACGTTGTCACGCAACCCGCGCCGCCACGCGACGCCCAGCACGGCGGCCGAGCCGGCGAACAACCACGGCGCCCCCTGCGTCAGCGACGTGTAGAGCCCGAGTGCCAGCGACTGCACGATCGACACCGAGCCGAACGCCCGCCCGAGCTCGACGAAGAGCGTGGCGCAGAAGAACACCAGCGGCGGCGTCACCACCAGCGACAGCAGCTCGCGCCGGTTGACCAGCAGCACGCCCAGCAGGCTGGCCAGGACGAACGCGGCGCCCACCAGGTGGGGGACGTCGAGCAGGGCGGTCAGCACGTAGCCCGCAAGGGTGGCGACCAGGGAGAGCGCGATGGCGCCGCGCGCGGTCAGCTTGACCGCCGAACGCCTGCCTTTCCCAGCCACTGGCCCACCCCCGTTTACTGCGACCCGTTGGCCAACTTACCGTTCGGGTGCGAAATCAGTGACGAGGTTGGCTGAGAAGCGGTTTCGAGCAGCTCGGGTGAGGCGAGGGGCCTGGGCAGCCCTTCGAGCATCTCGGGGGAGTCGAGGTCGCCGTCGACGACGCCCAGATCGTGCAGCTTGCGCGCGGTGACCAGCACGCGGCTTTCGAGCGATCCGACCGACTTGTTGTACGCCTCCACGGCCCGCGTCAGCGCCCTGCCCAGCGAGTCGACGTTCCTGCCCAGGGTCGAGAGCCGTTCGTACAGCTCCTTGCCCAGCTCGAACACCGCCCGCGCGTTCTCGCTGAGCGCCGCCTGCTGCCAGGCGTAGTGCGCGGTGCGCAGCATCGTGATCAGCGTCGTCGGCGTGGCGATGTGCACCCGCCGCGTCATGGCGTATTCCAGCAGCCCGGGGTCGCGTTCGAGGGCGGGCGCCAGGAACGCCTCGCCGGGGATGAACAGCACGACGAACTCCGGCGACGGGTTGAACCCCTGCCAGTAGGACTTGGCGGCCAGCCGGTCGATGTGCTCGCGCACGTGCCTGGCGTGCGCGTCGAGCCGGACCGTCGCGAGCGACTCGTCGGACGCCTCGGCGGCCTCCAGGTAGGCCGCCAGCGACACCTTGGAGTCGACCACGATGTTCTTGCCGCCGGCCAGCCTGACGACCATGTCGGGCCGCATGGAGCCCTCGGCGACCTGTTCGTCGAAGTCGCAGTAGCGCTGCATTCCGGCGATCTCGGCGACCCTGCGCAGCTGGAGCTCACCCCACCGGCCGCGCGCCTCGGGCCGCTGCAGGGCCCTGACCAGGGCGGTGGTCTGGGAGCGCAGCTGCTCGTGGCTCTGGCGTACGAACTCCATCTGCTTGGCCAGCTCCGCACGCGCGGCGCGCTGGCCTGACTCGGTGTCGCGCAGCTGCGCCTCTACCCGCGACAGGGCGTCCTTCAGCGGCTCGACCAGGTGCTCGACGGCCTGCCTTCGCTGCTCCAGGTCGCCGGTGGCCTCGGCGCGGCTGGCGGCGAGCCTGGTCTCGGCCAGCTCGAGGAAGCGCACGTTGTTGACGTCGAGCGCGCGCGTGGACAGGGCCTGGAAACGCTCGGCGAGCTGCTCCTCGACGTAGACCAGCTTCTCCGCGGCCGACCTGGCGCGCGCGTCGGCCTCGGCCACCCGCACCGCCGCTCGTGTCCTGGCGAGGAGGAAACCGATGAGCAGCCCGACGGCGAGACCTGTGAGAAGCGCGATGACATCCACTTCATCGATGATTGCAGGACTCCGGCGCGCGGATCCCCCGACACGCTTGGGCGTTCCGCTTGTGCGCCGCGTCCGTCGTCGCCGAGAGTAGTGGAATGGACACGCTCGCGAAGCAGGTGGTGGTGGGCGTCTCGGTGGCGGTGGCGCTGGTGGCGCTGGCCGGGGCCGTCATCGCCGGCGCGGGGAAGAGCTTTCGGCACGAGCGGGCGCCCGGGCCCGCCGCGCTGCGCTGGTCGCCGGGCGCGTGCGTCACCGGGGACTTCGCGCTGACGGCGTGCAACGGCGGTGTCTCGGAGGTGGTGGCCATCGCTCCCGACCCGCCGGGGCCGGGTGACTGCCCTGAGGACACCGACGACGTCCTGCGCGTCGGGCCGGGCCGTACGGCGTGCGTACGCAACTTCCTCGACCCGCACCCCGGAGCCCCCGGCGGTGGCGGCGGCCTGCTCAGGGTGGGCGACTGCGTGACGCTCGACGGCCGCGAGCGGCCGTGCGCCCGGCCCGGCTGGTACGGCAGAGCCGTCGCGATCACGCCCGACGCCGCCGCCTGCCCCGAGGACACCCTGGACACCCTCGGCAGCGGCTCCCGGACGATCTGCCTGGGCCCTGGCGGACAGGTGCTCGACCGGGGCGCGTGCGTGGCGCGGCCGCCGAGCCGGGTGGCCGACCGCTCGGACGTCACCCGGGTGGCCTGCGGCTCAGCCCGGGCGTGGGCCAGGGTGCTGTCGTTCGAGACGGCCGCGGCGAACTGCCCTGCGCGCTCTGAGCGTTATCTGCGCTCCGCCTCCGCTCCGCGCCCGGTGACCTGTCTGGACGTGCTGAGCCAGTAAACTCGACGTCCGTGAGTCTTTCCATCGGCATCGTCGGCCTGCCCAACGTCGGCAAGTCCACGCTCTTCAACGCGCTGACCAAGTCCGGCAACGCGCTCGCCGCGAACTACCCGTTCGCCACCATCGAGCCCAACGTGGGTATCGTGGGCGTGCCCGACGACCGCCTGCCCAAGCTGGCCGAGATCTTCGGCTCGGCCCGCATCCTGCCCGCCAAGGTCGAGTTCGTCGACATCGCGGGCCTGGTCAAGGGGGCTTCCGAGGGGCAGGGCCGGGGCAACCAGTTCCTCGCCAACATCCGCGACACCGACGCGATCTGCCAGGTCATCCGGGTCTTCAACGACCCCGACGTCACCCACGTCGACGGCGAGATCTCCCCCAAGCGCGACATCGAGACCATCAACACCGAGTTGATCATGGCCGACCTGCAGACGGTCGAGAAGGCCGTCCCGCGCCTGCAGAAGGAGGCGCGCAACAACAAGGACAAGAAGGTCGCGCTCGAGGCAGCGGAGGGCGCCCTGAGGGTGCTGGAGACGGGCAAGACCATCTTCGAGAGCGGCCTTGACCGCGACGAGCTGGGCGAGCTGCACCTGCTGACGGCCAAGCCCTTCCTGTACGTGTTCAACCTCGACTCCGACGAGCTGATCGACTCCGCGCTGAGGGAGCAGCTGTCCACGCTGGTCGCGCCGGCCGAGGCCGTCTTCCTCGACGCCAAGATCGAGTCCGAGCTGGTCGAGCTCGACGAGGAGGAGGCGCTGGAGCTGCTGCAGTCGGTCGGCCAGGAGGAGTCGGGCCTGCGCCAGCTGGCCAGGGTCGGCTTCGAGACGCTCGGCCTGCAGACCTACCTGACGGCCGGCCCGAAGGAGACCAGGGCCTGGACGATCAGCAAGGGCGCCACGGCGCCGGAGGCGGCCGGCGTGATCCACACCGACTTCCAGCGCGGCTTCATCAAGGCCGAGGTCGTCTCCTTCGACGAGCTGGTCGAGGCGGGTTCCATCGCCGGCGCCAGGTCAGCGGGCAAGGCCCGCATCGAGGGCAAGGACTACGTCATGCGCGACGGCGATGTGGTGGAGTTCAGGTTCAACGTGTAGTGACCTCGCACCTCCGGAGCCACGCGAATCTGCGGCAGAGGGCCTCAGCCGTCAACGTACTTGCTTGATGCTTGTGCGAGCCGTGTCACGAGATCATCCGGGACCGGCTTGCGCGGCGGGAAGGTGACGCCGGTCTTGCTCGCTCTGAGGCCCGTTTCCGCGATCTCTTCGGCATGACCTGAGATCGCAGGGGCGAGAAAGTACAGCCCGACCTGCTTGCTGAACGCTGCGTAGCTCGCGACGACCGTGCCACGAATCCTGAACCCCGGCATGTTGTACGCCATCATCTCCTCTGCATCCGGGAGAGCCCCGCGCAGGAGGTCCCGGAGGTGGTTGAGAACCGGGCGGAACGCCTCCGGCGCAGCGGCGATGTAGGAGTCGTGATCAGGGATAGTTGCCATGTCTATGCCTTCCTCTCAGGTGAGGAAACTCTACCTGCGTCCGTTCGCCGGTCTCCGGAAGCGGGTCCTGGGAGGCGGACGTGATTGGTGCGGCTGGCCTTGCCAGGCCCGATCACTCAGATGGTCCTCCGTGCTGGAACCCGGTGCAGTTTCCGCTTCAACGTCTGACCGGGCGGTCCCGGGAAGGGCATGGACGTCTGATCCCGGGACGAGTGATGCGTCAACCTCTGCGGGCGTCCGCGCGTCGAATCGTCACGGCGTTCACGCTGACTCGGGAGACCCTCATGATCCGTCGCATCATTCGGAAACGACGCCCCGCACCCACGCTCACGGGCATCAGCCTCGAGGAGGAGCTGGCCCTGATCAGGGTCGAGCTCATGTACGGCCTGCGGGTCAACCGCGAGGCGTACCTCCGCAGGAAGGTCGACGAGCGCGACGAGATGGCGACCCGCATGCGCGAGCAGGGTCCCGCGGGCATGCTGGCCGATCTCCGCGGCTCCCTGGAACGGGCGGTGCAGCCGACGGTCGTCGACCTGGAGAGCAGGCGCCGGCCGCACTCGTCGCAGGACCCTGAGCCCGCCTGACGCTCCGCCTCCGTTCGTGACCTATGCCGAATCCGCAGGTCGCGAGAGTCCTTGCGCGATTTGGACAGGAATCCGTGGCCGCCGCGCTATGCGATTTTAGGCGTTTGGCCTGGTCAAAAGCCGTTTACACCGGGAACTCACTGGAATCGGGTCTGGGGCCTGTCATGAGGGCCCGGTTTGCCGTGAGGACGGTCATGCCGCAGCATGGGCGTGGCTTTCCTGGAACAATGGCGGAGACCGGATAGGGTGACTACTTCACCGCGGATGATGGGGATCGGCAACGGACGACACCGCGCCAGCCGGGGGGATCGGCGCGAGCGGAGGCGTGATGGCTCGTAGGTCTACCGTCCAGCACGATCCTCGGATCGCTGGCGAGCCCGAGCTTTCCGCGCGCCTCGACACAGACGACTTCGCCGCGCCGCCGCCTCGCCGGCCCCGGCGCGGCGGCTGGTCGGGCGGCGGCGGACGGTGGCTGGTATGGACCGGCCGCATCATTCTCTGGGCACTTATTGTGGTTGTCGTGGTGAATGGGATTCGTGCCCCATTTGAGAGGTTTACCCAGCAAGAGGTTGTCGCGCCCAACGTTGCGGCGCAGGAGCACCATGGATTCCCCACCGAGCGTGGCATGGCATTCGCCGCCCAGTTCGCGGGCGTCTACCTTAATTTCAATCCCGACGACGCGGCGAGCAGGTCCAGCAAACTCGCCGCGTTCCTGGCCCAGGGCATGGACCCGCAAATGGGCTGGGACGGCTTCGGCAAGCTGGCGGCCGTCGCCATCCAGGCCTACGACATCGAGGCGACCGACGCCCACAACGCGGTGGCGAGCGTGGCCTTCCAGACCGGCCCGCGCAGGATGATGTTGTCGGTCCCGATCTACTTCTCCGGCGACGACGCCGGGGAAAGGTTCGTCGTCTCAGGGCGTCCGGCGATCCTGCCCGCTCCGGCCCCGGCCGACCTTCCCCAGGTGGCCGAGCCCGAAACCGACGACGCGGCGGCGGCCGAGCTCAAGCCGCAGCTGGAGGGCTTCTTCAAGGACTACGCCGACGGTGACGCCGCCGGGCTGCAGCGCTACGTCGCCGCCGGCAAGAGCCTGCCGAGCTTCGGTGGCGCCTTCACCTTCGCAGAGCTCAAAGAAGTCGTGGTGCCTGTGGGGGGTGCCACCAGAGAGATCCAGGCGGTGGTGGTGTGGACCGTGCCGAACGGCGACGTCCCGCCCACTCCCGACTCCACCGACCCCGCGGCGGCCGGCGGGCGTCTGGAGCAAGCCTATCGCCTGACCGTCGAGAAGCAGGGCGACAAGTGGTTCGTCGCCGACATCCGCGGCGCCGGCCGGGTTGCTGATTAGGGCATGGCCACGCTGCTGATCGGTACCCCCCGGGAGGACAAGAAGTGACCTATAAGACCGTACTGCTCACCTTGATCGAGATGACGCCGACACCGGTGCCGACCGGCATCGACACCGGAGGGCTCGCCGACTTCCTGCGCGCGTTCTTCGCGCCGCTGTTCCTGGTCGTCGTCTCCGTGGTCGCGCTGTTCTTCCTCTTCACCCGCGAGATCACGCGGTTCGTGCAGTTCCTCATCTTGGCCGTGGCCATCGGAGTGATCTTCTACGTTCCCAACATCATCGAGGTGACGGCGAAGGCGATCGCGGGCGCACTGGGCATCACGTAAGGGTTGAGACCGCTCCCCGGCGGTCATGAACGAGCGGGCGAGAGGAGGGCCGTGTGGACCTGCCCACGTATACGAACATCTGGCGGATAGAGAAGCGGCTGTACAAGCTGTACGACCTACGCCTGCCGATGCCGCTGCCGATCGTCTGGATCGGCGTCTTCGTCGGGGTGTTCGTTCCGTGGTCGCTCCTGCTGGTCCTGGTGGGCGTGCCGGTGGAGATGCCGTGGCACGTGTTGTTCCTCGTCCCGCCCGGAATCGTGACGTGGTTGTCCACCCGTCCCGTCATCGAGGGCAAGCGGCTCACCGAGCTGCTCGAGTCCCAGCTCCGCTACCTCGGCCAGCCCAGAGCCTGGTACCGCCTCGCGCCCGGCGCCGAGCCCGAGACCATCACGTTCTCCGCTCGCGTCTGGCGTGCCACCCCCGCCAGGGTCAAGTCGAAGAAGCCGCGCAAGGCCCGCCAGGCGCAGCGCAGGCGCGAGGGCCAGCGGATCACCGGGCCTCGCCAGGTGCGGCCCGCCGTGGCCGCCGCCGCTGCCGCTGCCGCGCAGGCCCCGGTGGGCGAGCAGCCCGGCGCGCGCGGCGGCTGGGGCACGCGCCGCGGCACCGCGCCGGCGCTCAAGGCGCAGGCACACCAGGCGCCCCCCTCCCCGGCACGTGCCACCGCGGGAGGCGTGATCCGGCGCGAGAAGGGGCTCTCAGGCGGCGCTGAACGCCGTCACGACCGCTCGCCCGTGCCGTCCGCCGCCGGACCCGCCGCCGCGCCGGAGCCCGGTGACAGGCGAGCATCGTTCGGAGAGACGGACGCCGAGGCGCGGGCCGCGCGGGACGCGGTGGTGCCGATCAAGACGGCGGAGAGCCGCAAGCCCGTCGCCGGGAAGCCGATCGACACCGAGGCACTGCGGAGGTTGAGAAGACTCGCGGCGAGCGCCGACGCGCCCGCCGCGACACCGGAGCCCGCACCGGCCGAGCGCCCCCGCGATGCCCGTGACGATGCGCGCCACGATGCTCGCGACGACGGGGGACACCGCCAGGACGGGGGACGACGCCAGGACGGAGGGCAGCGTCAGGACAGCGGGCGGCACGAGGACGAGGTCGCGCGCGATCAGCACAGGAAGGGGCAGCCGCCCCGGCTGGGTCCGGCCCTGGTGCTGACGGGCACACAACGGATCTGGCCGCCGCTCAACCCCGACGCCAAGCCCCTGCCCCTGTCTCTTATACACCTCT
>NZ_SMKP01000479.1:0-383 GCF_004349015.1 Nonomuraea diastatica | reverse complement strand
AGAGGCCGCGCGGATAGGGGCGTCTGCCGGGCGAGGATGTAATACAGGCACGGAGCCTCAAGATCACGTAGTTGTCTACGCTCCGTGATCGACAATGAGGATCGTCCGTGCCTGTCTTGCCATCATGGCTTGCCGAACCGCTGTGGGTCCAGTTCGAAGCGCTGTTGCCCGAGCGTCCGGTCTACGACCCCGCTCATCCACTGGGCTGTCACCGGCCCCGGGTCCCGGATCGGATCGTGTTCGACAAGCTGCTGCAGGTCCTGCGGTTCGGCTGCTCGTATGAGGCGATCGTCGACACGACCTGCTCGGCCACCACACTGCGCACCCGCCGCAACGAGTGGATCAAGCTGGGCATCTTCGCTCAGCTCAAGCAGATCGCCCTG